>JAKALE010000060.1 GCA_021813305.1 bacterium | reverse complement strand
GAGCAATGTTCGTGCGACTGCCATTTGCGCATAAAGATTCTCATAACGCGCAACTGCGTCCGGCGCCGAAGCAACCGAGGAAAGCTGCGCTGCTTGCTTCGCCGTTCCGATGTTGTCGATCAGTTCGGACAAAAACGAGTCGAGCGTTCCGTACAATTCCGTACGTTCGATTTCGGAAAGCGTGAGATCGAAATAATCATGGTACGCCTGGAGCATAATGTCAGGCGTCACGAATTTCACATTCGTGGGATCGCGATAATACTTGTCCGAACTGCCGCCGATGGAATCGAAGTACGCAAGCATCGCGTCGAACGTATTGTCAAAATACGGCTTATCGGGCATCGGCACGAGCAAAAACTTGTTTTTCTCCAAAGAATCGGCTTGCGCCTGCGTCAACGGAATGACATATTGCTTGCCGATGGCATCGAGGTTGGAAGCTTGTCCGACCGTGCTTGACGCGGCAAACAGCCCGGACCATACGGTCGTTCCGGGTTGCTCGCTTGGCGCAGGCGTTCCGGATTGCGCCATTCGCACGTGAGGCACGCCCTTGAAATAAAACAATGCTCCGGCCGCAACAATAAGCACGCCGACTCCAAGCAGGACGACCAAGGGTATGGAAAACGCTTTTGATGATTTCATATGATTTCAGTATACAACCCGTTCTCAAATGCAAAAACCGCGGCATTTATCCCCATTTTTGGACAAATCTTAGAAAATATGCTATAGTTTCAGTACAAAAGAAGTTGTTAAGGGTAACTTACGTCGATTTCTCTGGACACACTATTCCTTTTGTAACTACTCACTAACGTACATACATGAACGGTACTATCAAGAAGCTCACCGACAAGGGATTTGGCTTCATTTCCTCTCCGGAACTTACCGGCGGAAAAGACCTGTTCTTCCACACGACCGCGTTGGTCGGCGTGACTTTTGCTGACCTCCACGAGGGCGACGCAGTCACCTTCGAAATGGAAGATTCCCCGAAAGGACCGAATGCGAAGAACGTGAAGCGCGCATAACAGCGCCCGACCCGTTTGTCGCATATTTCTCAAAAACCGCCTTCGGGCGGTTTTTGGTTTGCGGCCGTTGACAAATGAATTGATTTTTGTCATTATCTTTTTATTACAGATCATGCATCATCAATATTTCATCGCGAAGCAAAACTGCATGCCGGCAACCAGCCAGGCAGTTTCGCTTGCCTCAGGCGTTGCGCGCAGCCGCGATGAAATCAATGCATATCCGATCGGATAATCCCCTCTTTTCACTTCGTTGTTTTCATCTCGGCTGAACGAAAAGCCGAGATTTTTTGTTCAGCACAGATCATTCAAACCACAAAAGGAGTTAGACAATGGACAGTCAAACAACTGCGTTTCTCAAAACCAAACGCCTGATGTTACGCTCGCTTGAGGAAACCGATGCGGAACGCTGCGCGGCATGGATCAACAACCCCGATATCAGAACGTTCGTCGCGGCGTATCTTCCCCAGTCGGTCGAGGAAGAGCGCTCCTGGATTAAGGGCTTACGCGATAAAAAGGATTCCGATATCACGTTCGCCATGGTCCTCATTGAAGGCAACGAGCATATCGGCATCATGGGGTTGCATCGCATCGACTACCGTGCGGGCATTGCCTGGACCGGAAGCCTCATCGGACGCAAAGACTTATGGCAACAAGGACTTGGCAGTGAAGCAAAAATGGCCGTGCTCGACTATGCATTCCATACGCTTATGCTACGAAAAGTATGCACGTCCGTATACGCATTCAATGAACGAAGCCTTGGATGCCAGCTCAAATGCGGATATCGCGAAGAAGGCAGGTTGCGCCAACAACGCCCGCATGAAGGCGAATATGTTGATGAAATCATGCTCGGCGTGTTCCGCTCCGATTTCGAACCGTTGTGGCAACGCTTTGTTGCAAACGGCACGTCCTGGAAATAGGGAAGAACACCGGTCTCGGCCCGGTGTTTTTGTTTCATGACATGATATGATGTCTTTATGATCGTAGACGATGTGACCATCAAGGTGCAAGCCGGCAACGGCGGGGACGGCGCGGTGGCATTCAACAAAAACCTGTTACAGCTCGGCCCAGTCGGCGGCAACGGCGGCTCGGGCGGGTCCGTATATGCCAAAGCAGTGCCGGAGCTGGAAATGCTCAATCAATTCAGGTTCAAAAAGGTCATCGAAGCGGGCAATGGAGAAAAAGGCAAACCCCAGAACAAAGACGGCCTGGACGGTTCAGATGTGACGGTTTTGATTCCGGTCGGGACCGTGATCCATAACCTCGCCACAAACGAAGATCTTGAAATGACCGCAATTGGGCAGACCCTGCTCATTGCCAAAGGCGGCAACGGCGGCCGGGGCAATTACCGGTTCCGTTCCGCGACCAACCAATCCCCCAAGCAATTCGAACACGGCGCAAAAGGCCAGGCGTTCGACATCAGGTTCGAGCTCAAGCTCATCGCGGACGTGGGGCTTATCGGCCTGCCCAACGCGGGAAAATCGAATCTACTCAACGAACTCACCCACGCGAAATCGAAAGTCGCGGATTACCCGTTCACAACTCTGGAACCTCACCTGGGCGCGTATTACGAACTCATCATCGCCGACATTCCCGGGCTTATTGAAGGCGCATCCGAGGGTAAGGGTCTTGGCACAAAATTCCTGCGCCATATCGAGCGTACCAAAACTTTGTTTCATCTGGTCAACGCGAACTCTTCGGATCCGGCACGCGATTACCAAACCGTGCACAAGGAACTTGAAGCGTACAATCCCCTGCTTTTGAAAAAGACCGAGTACGTGTTTTTGTCCAGATGCGACGACGTGCCCGAAGCCGATGCGCAGGAAAAACTCGCAAAGCTCAAAAAACTCAACAAAAACGCGTTTTTGCTTTCCGTGCTCAAACCGGAAACATTGGCAGTCGTGAAAGACATTTTGAACCGCATCAAAGACGAGAAAAGCGTAACAGTGGACAACGACAAGTAAAAGTGATTTGATAGCAGTATTCGGAAAGGAGGTGGTCTATGTTCATAGACCCCGGGCAAACGTTACTAACAATCGCTTGTCTTATTCTTGGATTTACGGCATTGCATTTCAAAATGCCGCACTGCGGAATCCCCATGGTTCTCGGGGGCGGCATCCTCGCATTATTGCCGCCGCCTACAGCAAACGATGTTTTGTTCTTGGGAGGCCTCGCGATACTTGTCATGCTCGCAGGAATTATATTCCTTGTATCGCTACTCTTCCCTTCACAAAAACAACGCAGTCAAGACCGCCCATAGGGCGGTTTTGCATTTCTTGGAAATTTCCATTCCCTCGTGTATACTGTTTGTCTGAAAGGAGGCAACTTTGTCGATTTTTTATCAGATCCTTACAGCCATATTGGCAACCGCAAGCCTTGCCACGTTCCTGGCAGCCCTGTTCAATCCGCACGCGCTTGTTGAAACCGAACAGGAGCAAAGCGTCAACCAGGTCATCACCATCGCGTTTTGGATGCTCTGGTTCGTATGCGGCCTGTTCGCAACAGGTTTTGTCATCCGCCAACACATGACCTTCGGCCAAGTCGCGCCCTACGGCATCGGAACCGGATTACTATGCGTCATAGCGGGGGTGAAGCTATATCCGGTCAAATATATCTGGGTCATGCTGGGATTCCCGCCGATGGATGACACGCTCTTGCTGGCAATCGCCTGTTACATTGCAGGGTTCATTGCCATGACCATCGGCTTGATTGCCATTTTGATCAAATAAAAACAGCGCCCATTGCGGCGCTGTTTTTATGTCCCAAACAGCTGCAAAAACTGCATCGGATCAACCGATATCTTTTCCACATGAACGCTTACGTGCAGGTGCGGACCCTCGGCATATCCTGTTTCGCCGGACAAACCGACCTGCTGCCCCTGCTTGACCATCTCTCCGGCGTT
>JAKALE010000059.1 GCA_021813305.1 bacterium | reverse complement strand
TCCATGATCTTGCGGTCAAAATCGTCTCCGCCAAGGTGCGTGTCCCCGCCGATACCCTTCACTTCAATGGTGTCCCCGCCGATCTCAAGCACGGAAATGTCGAACGTACCACCGCCGAAATCATACACGATCACGCGCTCTTCTTTGCGCTTGTTGAATCCGTACGCCAGAGCTGCTGCAGTGGGTTCGGGCAGTACGCGCTTGACCTTGAATCCAGCAATCTCGCCCGCGGCTTTTGTCGCCGCGCGCTGGGAATCGTCGAAATACGCAGGGCACGTGATGACCGCTTCTTCGATACTCTCGCCCAGCTTCGCCTCCGCGTCCTGTTTCAATTTCATGAGCACCTGCGCAGAAATTTCCTCGGGCTTATAATCCTTGCCGCCCATCTTGACTTCTACGCCGCCCGATTGGGATGCGACGATTTCGTACGAAAGCAACTCCTTGTCATGTTGCACTTCTGCGTCGGAAAACCGCCTGCCGATAAGACGCTTGACGGAAAAAATCGTGTTCTGGGGATTCACCACTGCCTGGCGCTTTGCCGTAATGCCGACCAGACGCTCGCCTGACTTGGAAATCGCGACCACGGATGGGGTCAGCCTGCTGCCTTCGCGGTTTTCCAGGATCCGCGGCTGGCCTCCTTCGATGATCGCCATTGCTGAGTTTGTCGTTCCCAAATCGATTCCCAATATTTTTGCCATATGTTTGTATGTTATGTTCGAATTGATTATTTTGCTATTTTGACTCGCGCAGGGCGCAACACTTTGCCTTGGTATGTATATCCTTTATATACCAGAGCGGCAACGGTTCCTGACTGGGCATGCTCGTGGTCGACGGTTTCAATCGCTTCATGGACGGACGGATCGAATGCGTTGCCCACTTGCGGCTCGATTTCCTCCAGGCCGTGGCGCTTCAAAATTCCGGACAATTGCGATTGGACAAGCGAGAATGATTTGTATTCGGGAGAATCCTGGCGCATGGAGGCGGCCGCAAGATCAAAACTGTCCAAGACCAAAAGCAGCTCGGAAAGCAGCCCTTCTTGGGAAAATCTCACAAGCTCACCGACGCGCTGCGCTTCATCCTTGCGGAAATTCGCGAAGTCCGCCCGGGCGCGCTGCCATCCGGCAAGATATTCGTCGCGCTCTTTTTTGCATTGCTCGAATTCCGACTGCGGCGGCGTGGTTTTGGCTTGTTCATCCATAGACATAGGAAATAAAAAATTAAAATTATACGGCTTTGGGTTTGCTGCGTGCCAGCCGGTTGCGCGCGGACCAGAACGCATCCCAATTCCTTTGATACGGCATACGCGCAGGGCCCAAAAGAAGCGACACGACGCGCGTTCCGTCCGCGGTTCTCACCCCTGCAGTGAACATGCTCGTTTCAACGTCCCCGGAAGCCATGGGATTGGCATTGCCGACAAACACGGACGGAGCGCGGTCAAAGAATGCACGGAACAAATCGACTCGGCCATCTTGAATTTCATCGATCATACGCGCAAGCGCCCGGTATTCTTCTCGAGTGGAAAAATCGGGCTGCGCGAAAAGTTCCTCGATGCCGTCGAGCGCCATGTTCATATTCTCGTCGATCAGCACGTTCATGCTCCCGGTTCTGCCGGCGACAAAGCGCGCTGCATCCTCAAGCGTCTGGAATGCGCCGTCCCGCGATTCCTGGATTCGGGCATGTTCAAGGTCGAGCACCGCGTCGACGAAAAACTGATACGCCTTGGCAGTCGGCACGCTGCCTGAAGAACAATATATTTTCCTCACATATCCCTGGCGCAGCAGGTCCGCCAGATCATTACGCATGGTCGCCGAACTCCAGGCGTCCTCAAAATACTTCGAAAGGAATCCGGAGCTCACGGGCTCATGATACGCGATATACGCTTCCACGAGCGCCTGCATGATCTGTTTTTGCCTGTCTTGCATGGAATAGGAGTTAGCAGTCGACATATATACCTGCTAATATACACGCACCCGGAACCTGCGTCAATATCCCCCGGCCAGAAAATTGTTATTTGGTTTTTCCTGTTTTATACTAAGGACATATGCAAACATTCCAGGGGAAAACGACATGGTATCACGTAACCAATCCGACGCAGGAAGACGTGCAGTTTTTGACAAAAGAATTCTCTCTGCCCCCGGAAACCGCCGAGGAAATCAAACTTCCCTCGACGCGGCAAAAAGTGCATAAGGAGTCGGAATCGCTCTATGCGGTGATCAAATTTCCGCTCTATGACTCCAAAAAGCGCACCAGCAAAGCGGTAGAAATAGACTTTTTGGTAAACCAAACATCCATCGCCACGGTCTCGTACCAGAAAATCTCGCCCCTGGACGATATTATCAAACAGTGCGAAACCCTGGAAGGATTCAGAAACAACATGACCAACGCCGGCAGCGCTGCGATCATCCAGACCGTGCTTTCGGCGCTCTTCGCCTACGGCATGCGCGAACTCTCGCACATCGACCACCACATCAGCGACGCCACCGAACGCGTATATGCAGGCAAGGAAAAGGAAATGATTCGGGCCATATCGCTCATCAAACGCGACGTGCTTGATTTCCGCAGGATTCTCAAGCCCATGGAAGGCATACTCAAGGAATTGCGCGATGCGTACTGGGAACTCTTCGCCGGATCGCGCAAAGTGCAATTCGAAAACGTGCTCGGCGCGTATCACGACCTGTTCGATCTCACGGAAAACCACAAGGACACCATTGAGAGCCTGGAAACGACCAATCAAGCGCTCCTGGCAAGCAGAATCGGCGAAGTGAGCCAGATTCTCGCGGTTGCCGCATTTCTGCTCGCACCCTTCACAATCATCGGCACCATGTTCCAAATCAACACGCAGTTCACGCCGATCGTGGGCATGCCCGGCGACTGGTGGATAATCCTGGGCATCATCACTGCAGGCTGTATCGCGCTGTTCGTGTACTTCAAAAAGCGCGGCTGGTTTTAGGACTTCTCGCATGGCAAGTAAAAACTCCGACCGCGCACCAAGCGCCATAGTTCATATTTCCTTTCTACCATGAATCCAAAACCTTCTCTCATCACCCTTCATAACACGCTTTCGCGTTCAATCGAGGAATTCAAACCCATCAAATCGGGAGTGGTCACCATGTACCATTGCGGGCCAACCGTATATTGGACTCAGCACATCGGCAATTTGCGCGGCATGACCATGGGAGACCTGGTCGTGCGCACGCTGCGCTATTTCGGATACCAAGTCACGCACGTGCGCAACTATACCGACGTGGGGCATCTGACCTCGGACAGCGACACCGGCGAAGACAAAATGGAAAAAGGAGCCAAGCGCGAAGGCCTTGATCCCAAGCAAATCGCGGACAAATACATCGCGCAATTCGAACGCGACACCAAGGCGCTCAACCTGCTTGAACCCACGCACAAGCCCCGGGCAACCGAATACATCCAGCAGATGATCCAGTTGGCGCAGGAACTTATGGACAAAGGATTCGCGTACGCAACCGATCTTGCGGTGTATTTTGACGTGCAAAAATTCCCCTCCTACACCCAGCTTTCGGGCCAGAATCTTAAGCAACTCATATCCGGCGCAGGCAGCGCAGACGTCATGGATCCTGCCAAGCGCTCCCCGCTTGATTTCGCTCTTTGGTTTTTCAAAGCCGGCGTGCACGCCAAGGCGCTGCAAACATGGCCATCGCCGTTTTCTTCGCCTTTGGTGAAAAACGGCCAAGGATTTCCCGGGTGGCACATCGAGTGCTCCGCCATGTCGCGCAGTTTGCTGGGAGAAACCATCGACATCCACATGGGTGGCATCGAACATATTCCCGTGCACCACACCAATGAAATCGCGCAATCCGAAGCCGCAAGCGGAAAGAAATTCGTTGACTACTGGCTGCACAACGAGCATCTCGTGGTGAATAACGAAAAAATGGCGAAGTCCCAAGGAACGGGATTTTCCCTGCAGGAAATCACCGACAAAGGATACGA
>JAKALE010000058.1 GCA_021813305.1 bacterium | reverse complement strand
TCCCGCCAGCTGCGATTGAACGAGAGAAAACGACTTGTATTCTCCGGCATCCTGGCTTATGGAAGCGGCTGCAAGGTCAAAACTGTCCAAAACCAGAAGCAATTCGGAAAGCAATCCCTCCTGGGAGAAACGCACGAGTTCGGAAACGCGCTGCGCTTCATCTTTGCGGAAATTCGCAAAATCCGCGCGGGCGCGCTGCCATCCCGCCAGATATTCGTCTCGCTCTTTCCTGCATTGCTCAAATTCCGACGGCGAAGATCCTTGCGCCTCCTCGGATACGTTTTTCTTTGTGTCGTCCATATGAATTGAATAAAAATTATGTTATACGCTTCGCGGCTTGCTGCGCGCCAAACGATTGCGCGCCGACCAAAACGCATCCCAGTTTCTGCGATACGGCATGCGGGCAGGGCCCACGAGAATCGAAACGACGCGCGTTCCGTCCGCGGTCCTCACGCCCGCGCTGAACATGGCGGTTTCCACGTTGCCGGAGGCCATAGGGCTTGCAGCGCCGACGAACACCGACGGTTCGCGCTCAAGAAACGCGCGGAACAATTCAAGGCGCCGGTCCTGAATCTCGTCGATCATGCGGGCAAGCGCCCGATACTCCTCACGCGTCGAAAAATCCGGCTGTGCGAACAACTCTTCGATACCGTCCAAAACCATATTCATGCTCTCGTCGATAAGCACATTCATGTTCCCGGTCCTGTCGGCGACGAATCGGGCGGCGTCATCAAGCGTCTGAAACCCGCCGTCCCTGGATTCGGGTTTCTGCGCATGGTCCAAGTCGAGCACTGCGTCGACGAAGAATTGATACGCTTTGGCGGTCGGCACATTGCCCGAGGAACAATACATCTTTTTCACGTATCCCTGGCGCAAAAGATCAGCCAGATCGTTACGCATGGTCGCGGAACTCCACGCATCCTGGAAATGCCTGGACAAAAAACCGGAGCTGATCGGCTCATGATAAGCGATGTACGCCTCCACAAGCGCCTGCATGATCTGCCGTTGCCTGTCCTGCATTGACTTTTGGTTATCAGTCGACATATATATCTGCTAATATACACGCGCGCGGCTTCCCGGTCAATATCCGCACTCCAGGGTAAATTGTTATTTAGGTTACCCTGTTCTATACTAAGTTATATGCAAACATTCCAGGGAAAAACGACATGGCACCATGTGACGGGCCCCACACAGGAAGACGTTCAGTTTTTGGAAAAAGAATTCTCCTTGCCGCCGGACACTGTTGAAGAGCTCAAAGCTCCCTCGACGCGCCAGAAAGTGCATAAAGAGCCCGATTCGCTCTATGTCGTAATCAAATTTCCTCTTTACGATTCCAAAAAACGTACAAGCAAGCCGGTGGAAATCGATTTTTTGGTCAACAAAACTGGCATTGCGACAGTCGCCTATCAGAAAATCGCTCCGTTGGACGAAGTGATCAAACAATGCGAAACCCTGGAAGGATTCAGGGACGGGCTTACCAACGCCGGCAGCGCCGTAATCATCCAGACTTTGCTTTCTGCGCTTTTCACGTACGGCATGCGCGAACTTTCCCACATAGACAGGCACATCAGCGACGCAACCGAACGCGTCTACGCCGGAAAGGAAAAGGAAATGATCAGGGCCATCTCGCTGATCAAGCGCGACGTGCTTGACTTCCGGAGGATTCTTAAGCCCATGGAAGGCACGCTCAAGGAAATGCGCGACGCCTACTGGGAGCTTTTCGCCGGATCACGCAAAGCGCAGTTCGAAAACGTGCTGGGCGCGTACCATGACCTGTTCGATCTGACCGAAAACCACAAGGATACGATCGAAAGTCTTGAAACGACCAATCAGGCGCTCTTGGCCAGTAAAATCGGCCAAGTCAGCCAGATTCTTGCCGTGGCGGCGTTTCTGCTTGCTCCGTTCACGATCATCGGAACCATGTTCCAGATCAACACGCAATTCACGCCCATCATCGGCATGATCGGAGATTGGTGGATCGTACTGGGCATCATCCTCGCCGGCTGCATCGCGCTGTACCTTTACTTCAAAAAGCGCGGCTGGTTTTAAAAACATAAAAAATAACCCGAATTTCATCCGCGCCCCAAGCCGCTCCCGTTTCCTGTTTCTTTTTTTCTTATGAACAATCAATTTTCGAAGATCGACGTACACAACACATTATCGCGCGCGATCGAAGCGTTCAAACCCCTCAAACCGGGGAAAGTCACTATGTATCATTGCGGACCGACCGTATACTGGACCCAGCATATCGGCAATCTGCGCGGCATGACCATGGGAGACCTGGTTGTGCGGACGTTCAAATATTTCGGCTACGAAGTTACGCACGTACGAAACTACACCGATGTCGGGCACCTGACTTCCGACAGCGACACCGGCGAGGACAAAATGGAAAAAGGAGCGAAACGCGAGGGATTAAGCCCCAGGGAAATCGCCGACAAATACATCGCGTTGTTCGAACGCGACACCAGAGCGCTTAACCTCCTGGAACCGACGCACAAACCGCGGGCGACCGAATACGTAGAGCAGATGATTCTTCTTGTTCAGGATCTTGTCCGCAAAGGATTCGGCTACGCGACCGATCTTGCAGTGTATTTCGACGTGCGCAAATTTCCCACGTATACCCGGCTTTCCGGACAAAACCTCGACCAATTGATTTCCGGCGCAGGGAGCGCCGACGTCACGGACCCCGCAAAACATTCCCCGCTCGATTTCGCGCTCTGGTTCTTTAAAGCGGGCATACACGAAAAAGCGCTCCAGTCCTGGGAGTCCCCGTTTTCATCGCCGCTGGTCAAAAACGGAGAAGGATTTCCGGGATGGCATATCGAATGCTCCGCGATGTCGCGCAGTCTGCTTGGGGAAACCATCGATATCCACATGGGCGGCATCGAACATATCCCTGTGCATCACACCAATGAAATCGCCCAATCCGAAGGCGCAAGCGGAAAGAAATTCGTCGACTATTGGTTGCACAACGAACACCTGGTGGTCAATAACGAAAAGATGGCAAAATCCCAGGGCACCGGATTTTCGCTGCAGGAAATCATAGACAAAGGATACGACCCACTTGTGATGCGCTACTTCTTCCTCGGAGCGCACTACCGTTCCAAACAGAACTTCACCTGGGAAGCGCTCGACGCATCCGCAAACGGCCTTGCCGAATTGCGCAAGCGTTATAACGAACTCAAATTGCGCAACCAGGAGGGCGCAAAACTTTCCGAACAGGCACTGGCGCTGAAAGATAAATTCGATGCCGCGCTTGCTGCGGATTTCAACATCCCCCAGGCGCTCGCTACGGCATGGGAAACCGCGAAATCGAACGTGCAGCCCGCTGAAAAATATTCGCTTCTTGCCGGTTTCGATGCCGCGCTCGGACTCGATTTGGAATCGTTTGCCGCAAAATCAGACCGCATCCAAGACATCCCGGCTTCCGTCCGGGAACTTTTGGACGAGCGCGAACAGGCGCGCAAAGCAAAGCAATTCGCCCAATCCGACGCATTACGCTCCCGGATCGAACAGATGGGATTCCTGATCGAGGACGCCGGCGACGGGCCGAAATTGCGGAAAAAACAATAGCCGCGTTTCCCCAGGAAGCGCACAGTATCAGTTGCAAAAATCAACGCTGACGCGGACAATACGGATACTCTCACATGCCACGCAAAACATTTACCCCGAAGCCAAAAGAAAAGAGGAACGCCTCGACTCCCGAGGAACTTGCCGGGCGCATCCCGCCCCAAGACATTGAGGCCGAACAATCGGTGCTTGGCGGCATCATGATCGACAAGAACGCGATGAGCAAAGTCGCGGACATTCTCGTGCCGGAGGATTTTTACCGAACCAATCACCAAAAGATTTACGGGGTCATGCTGGAATTCTTCTCAAAGGGCCAGCCTATCGATATCCTGACCGTATCAAGCAGGCTCCGCGAACAGGGAAACCTTGATGAAATCGGCGGCATGTCCTAT
>JAKALE010000057.1 GCA_021813305.1 bacterium | reverse complement strand
TTATCCATGCATTATAATACCCTGCGCGCGCGGGCTTCGTCCTGCTTGGTCAAAAACTGCTTGCGCAGGCGAACATTCTTTGGAGTAACCTCCAGGTATTCATCGTCGGACATGATTTCAAGCCCTCGCTCGATCGTGAGCTCATAGGGAGGATAGAGCACCACGGCCTCGTCCCCTGACGCGCTACGCACGTTGGTCAGATCGCGGCCCTTGGTCGGATTGACGTACATTTCCTCTCCCTTGGACGTGTTGCCGATCACCTGGCCCGCGTACACGTCGATGCCAGGACCGATATACAGCGTTCCGCGCAACTGCAAATTCCACAAGGAATAGCCGATGACCCTTCCGGAAATCATGGACGCCAT
Organism: bacterium; assembly: GCA_021813305.1. Next base: position 3,673 of record JAKALE010000057.1, on the reverse strand, counting down.
GGATCCGACCTGGCGTTTCTTGATTTCGCCCACATAGGGCATGAATCCGATCACGCGCGAAGACAAAATCCCTTCGCCCTTCGTGTCGGTCATGAACTGGCTCCGATACCCCATAAGTCCGCGCGTGGGGCCTTCCATAGTAAGGCGCACGGTTTGGTCATGATTGGCAATATGCTTGAGCACGAATGCCCGCGTGCCGAGCTTTTCGATCACCGTACCTTGATATTCGGACGGTACGTCCGCAATCACTTCTTCGAACGGTTCGGATTTCACCCCGTCGATCTCGCGGATGATAACTTGGGGCTGTGATACTTGCAGTTCATATCCTTCACGCCGCATGTTTTCGAGCAAAATCGCGATATGCAGTTCGCCGCGGCCGGCAATGAGAAACGCATCAACCTTGGAAAGATCAACGCGCAAACCGACATTGACCTCGAGTTCGCGTTCCAAGCGCTCGCGCAGCTGGCGCGACGTCACGTATTTACCTTCGCGGCCTGCGAACGGAGAGTTGTTCACGAACAGATTCAACTGGATCGTCGGCTCGTCAACCGCAATCGCGGGCAACGGTTCGGTTTCTTGATTGGTCGTGACGGTTTCGCCGATGTAAATGTCGGGAATGCCGGCGATCATAACAATGTCTCCGGGAGCTGCTTGCTGGGTTTCTTTGCGCTCAAGGCCCTCAAACGTGAAAATCTTGGTCACTTTCGCCTGGCGCGTTTGACCGTCCGGCTTTTTCACGAATACGGATTGATTGGGAGCAAGCGTTCCTTCGTACACGCGGCCCACGGCAAGCCTTCCCAGGAAATTGTCGTACCCGAGGTTGAACGGCTGAAACGTGAACGGAGCATCCTTGGACGCATTGCTGGCCACCGGAACATGCGCAAGCACCGTATCCAAAAGAGGCGTCAAATCAGACGACTGGTCGTCCAGGTTTTTCTTCGCCACGCCTTCGCGGCCAACGGCATACACGACCGGAAAATTGATTTGCTCGTCGTTGGCGCCAAGCTCCAAAAACAGCTCAAGCACCTGCTCCTCGCACCTGCGCGGATTTGCAGCGGATTTGTCGATCTTGTTGATCACCACGATGGGTTTGAGCCCGAGCTCCAATGATTTTTTGAGCACAAAACGCGTCTGGGGCATGGGACCTTCCTGGGCGTCGACAACCAAAAGCACCGAGTCGATGGAACGCAACACGCGCTCAACCTCGGACCCGAAATCCGCGTGCCCCGGGGTATCCACGATATTGATCTTGGTCCCCTGGTACGTGATCGAGGTGTTTTTCGAATAGATGGTGATGCCCCGCTCCTGTTCCAGAGCGTTGGAATCCATAGAAACTCCTTCGCCCACGGCGCCGGTTTGGCGCATGAGCGCGTCGGTCAAGGTGGTCTTGCCGTGATCCACGTGCGCGATGATTGCGATATTACGGATATCCATGAGCGTTGCAAATAAAAAAGTCCTTCGGATACCTCAGGACAAGCCCGTTTAGGCTTCATAAGCATAGCACAATCGGCCGCTCTTTTCCATGCTGCCGCGCTTTGCTATACTGGTATCTCGCGTTCATGATCAATTATTACCAACCCTGGTACATTTCGTTTTTCACTCCGAAGCGCCACGCGCCGCCCAAAGGCGTGGTTCGGTATTATTACCATTCGTTCGAAGACGGGCTTTGGGATCTTGTCACGCACCGCTTTCCGAACGGTGCGCTTTTTTTGATTCCGGACTTTTATTGCATGGATGTTTTGGAAAACATCGTTTCGCACGGCTCACGCTATGTCTTCTATCCGCTCGACGCCGATTTTCAGATCGCCGAACAAACGTTCGAAACGCTCATGAAACAATGCCAGCCGGACATCGCCGTCGTGTTTCATGCATGCGGCATAACGTCGCATCTTATGGAGAAAACCGGATGGATGCGCGAACTCAAACCGAATGCTTTGGTTCTCGAAGACTGCGTGCACCGACTGGTGAATCAAAGCAAAATTGGAATCGTGAGTCCGAATCACGTGGTCATGGACAGCATGCGCAAAGTGTCTCCGGTTCCCGGAAGTTTCATGTATGGCTCCGCACGAACGCTTTCGTTCAAGCAGGCGCGCACGCCGCGCTGGTCATGGTATTTTTTGTCATCGTTCCTGCTTTATATCGCATTCCGCGCAACGCTCGAATTCGGATTCCTAGTGAATTCCGAACGCATCGTGACATTCGCGCACCGCACGCTGCTCAAAATGCACGATGACATCATTGGCGACAGCAAAACTCCGCATCAAGGCACGCGGCTCTTCCAGATGCTCGCGGAACACATGGACATTGAAAAAATCCAAAAAATCAAGGAACGCCAAGCAAAACTCTATGAGCGCATGCTCGAACCGTTGTTTCAGCACGGATTTGCACATCACATCGCGATACCCTCCGGTGATTACCAACAGTTGCATGTATATCCGCTCGTATTCGAAAAAATGCCGGATGCCGGCCTGGAGGCATATCTGCGAAGCCGCAATATGGCGGTCTGGTTCAAATTTCCCGACGCGCCATGGAGCAGCGACAAATCGGTTTTATTCCTGCCGCTCGGCCCCCAAATCAAAGATTGGGAAATCAAAAAACTCGCGCAGACGCTCCGCGAATGGTTCGGCCAAAACCAGATTGGCCAACAGACCGTCAGTTCCGGAACACGATCGGCAGAACCTCAAGCGTGATGTTGTGATAGTGGCTGAGCCCCAGATATTCATCCAGGGGCGGCGTGACCCGATACAGGAATTTGTACACGCCGTACCGCACGCGATCGAACCACGAAATCCCGTTCTCGAAATACAGGCGCTTGGCGATAATATGGAACACCCAATCGTGCATGTCCGCGTGCACCATGTGCGGCACCCGTTTGGCAAGCGCATGAAGAGTTGTTTTAAGATCAACGGTTTCCATGAATCCGAAATTAACGCCCACGGACAGAATCGTTCCGCGTTCGGGCGTCGGATCAAGCTCGACGATTTCCAGGCGATCGTGGGCCATGTTCGGCTCGTGGCAAAACCGCACGGTCAGAAAAACCAAATGGTCCGGCATCACGGCATTGCGGTCGAAATAAAGCTTGTTGAGCGGCGGCAGCGGATCGTTCATGCTTGTGATCATATTGGCGGACAAAATCACGGTCGTATTGTTCACGAACGACGCCTGGGCTTCGGTGTCGCGGATCGCGAACAAATCCTTGATCCTCATTGAGGATGTGCGCCCGACGCGGTCGGACAACTTTGCCGAACCCCATTGCCAGATCCGCATCAAGAAAAATACCGCCAAACCTATCCCGAGCGGGACAAAGCCTCCTTCCAGGAACTTGAACGAATTGGAAACCACAAATACGAAATCGACGAACGCGAACGGAATCGAGAACAGCAGTGTTTTCCAGATAGGCCATTTCCAGAGCCAGAGCATGACGGCGGATACGGCGATCGTGGTCGCCAACATCACCCACGACACCGCCAGACCGTATGCGCCGGCCATCCGGGCGCTCGATCCGAAATACAGAACCAACGCCACGCACCCGGCATACAGCAGGGCGTTGATCTGCGCGATGTAAATCTGTCCTTCGTGATGATGATGGGTATGCTTGACCGGAATGAGCGGCAGAAGATGCAGGGCCGAGGCCTGCGCGGCAAGGGAAAACACGCCGGTAATCAGCGCCTGG
>JAKALE010000056.1 GCA_021813305.1 bacterium | reverse complement strand
TGTTTACCATGGACTCGACTTCGCGGTTGTAAAACAACGCGATTTTTCGTAACAGCTCTTCCAACTGTCCGGTTTTCTCCCCGACCGCGACCATCTGCGAAACAAGCGCCGGGAAATAGTCGGGATACTGGATAAGTACGCCGGAAATGCTTTCACCTTGGCGCACGCCCTGGGCAACACTATTGATCGCCTCTTCATAATATACGCTGCCGACAACGGCTGCGGTGATTTCCAAAGCCGAGGCGACCGGAATGCCGCCCTTGAGCAACACGCTCAAGGTCTCCGCGAAACGCGAAACGTACACCTCGCGCAAAAATGTTCCGACGATCGGCACATGAAGCGCCAAAGTACTCAAAAGCAGTTTTCCTTCCTCGGTCAGAAAATACCTGACCAGGAAAAAACCGGAAACCAGCACGATTGCGCCGGCAAGAAACGCATAGTTCTGGAAGAAAGTCCCGACGCCGAACAAAATCCGAGTCATCAGCGGCATCTGATCGATGGTCACGCCGCTTTCCAGAAGTACGCTTCCGAGCTGCGGAATAACCACGGTCACCATGATGCTGATCACTACCACGAACAAACCGATGATAAACGCAGGATACAGCATGGCGCCTTTGATTTTGCCGTTCACGTATGCCTGCTGTTCGTAATAATCCGCAAGATACTGCAAAGCCGAATCGAGCCTCCCGGTCATCTCAGCCGCCTTGACCATATTGACGTAAAACAACGAAAATACCCGCTCCTGCTTGCTTAGCGCGTCCGAGAACGAAATACCGGCCTGGATGTCCGAATAAACGTCGAAAATCACGTCGCGAAGCACTGGATGGCTCGTCTGGGCGTACACGGTCTGCAACGCGTCGACCAGCGATACCTGAGCTTCCAGAAGCGTCGACAACTGCCTGGTAAATATCGAGATATCCTTGAGCCCGACGCTTTGGAATTGGGTCAAAAATTGCGCGTACCAGGAAGATTCTTCCTTCTTGGTGATTTTGAGCACGATCAAGCCGGCCTGCTGCAATACCGTGATTGCGGCATCCTGATGCGCCGCTTCAAGCATGCCGCTTACGATTTCGCCCTTCTGATTTTTTGCGCTGTACGAAAACTTCATGTTCTGTTACATAGTATTCCCTTGCAGGTTCTGCGTAAAGCTCATGGTCGAGTCCAGAAAATTCTTGAGTTCCGAAGGATTTACCGAATACAAATACGCGCTTTCCTCTGAAATCTCCCTGCGCCGGACCAGGTCGACGAGCGAACGATTCAACGATACCATGCCTTTGTCCAGCGACGTTTCGATCACCAAATCGATTTGGTATACCTTGTCTTCCCGGATAAGATTGCGTATCGCGGCATTGGCAAGCATGACTTCGGTCGCGGGCACGCGGCCGCCCTCGATGCGCGGGATCAGCCGCTGGGATACCACGCCCACGATGGTAGAAGCAAGCTGCGAGCGGATCTGCCCTTGTTGGGCCGACGGAAAACTGTCAATGATGCGATCGATGGTCTGCGCCGCATTGTTCGTATGCAGGGTCGAAAAGACCAAGTGTCCGGTTTCCGCCGCGGTCAGGGCGATTGACATGGTTTCCGGATCGCGCATCTCGCCTACCATGAGTACATCCGGATCCTGGCGCAGAGCGGAACGCAACGCGCGATTGAATGACATCGTGTCGAATCCGATTTCCCGCTGATCGATAAGGCAGCGGTCCTGATCAAACACGTATTCAATCGGATCTTCGATGGTGATGATATGGTCGAAGCGCTTATGATTGACTTCATCGATGAGTGCGGCCAGAGTCGTCGATTTTCCGTTTCCCGCGGGACCCACGACAAGGCAGAATCCCTGGCTGATTTTGGCGAATTCATGGATCACGTGCGGCAAATTCAACTCTTCGATGCTCCGGATCTGGAACGGGATAAGGCGGATTGCGACCGTGATCATGCTGCGTTGCAAATATACGTTGCATCTGCAGCGTATTTTTTCCTCGTGCGAATATCCGAAGTCAATTTCCTTTTCTTCTTCGAACTGCTTGCGCTGGTCTTCGTTGAGCAGCACTTTGATTACTCCGTCCATGTCTTCTTTGACGAAAATCGGTTCCTTGGTGAGCTGCACCAAATTGCCATCGATGCGGAGTGTGGGCCTTCTGCCGACGCCCAAGTGCAAATCCGAAGCGCCCTGCGACTGCGCAAGTTCCAGATATTGTCCGATCTTGATTTTGTAGTCCTGATCCATGCTTATGCGGTTTCTTTTATCACTTCCGCGAAGGAAATCTTTCCCGCTAACGCCTGGATAACGCCCTCCTGACGCATAGTGGTCATACCCTGCCTGCGCGCCTCGTCCGGAAGCTTCGCGTCGGCCGTCCCGGACAGGATAAGCGCTTCCAACTCCGGCGTCAGGACCAAAAGCTCGTACACTCCAAGCCTGCCTTTTGTGCCCTTGCCCTTACAGACATCGCATCCGACCGGTTCGTAAAGCATATACGGTTTCTTGTACGGAAGCTGGGTTCTGACCGATTCCGGCAAAGCGGCAAGCGCTTCTGCGATGGTTTTTTCCACTTCTCCCGTTGCCGGCACCTGTTTTTTGCAGTTATCGCAAAGCCTGCGGACCAGGCGCTGGGATATGATGATATTCAAAGTTGACGGGATCAAAAAACGCTGCACCTGCAAATCGATCAAGCGAGGAATGGTTCCCAATGCGTTGTTGGTATGCAACGTCGAGAGCATGACGTGCCCGGTCAACGCCGCATGCACCGCAAGTTCGGCGGTTTCCTGGTCGCGGATTTCGCCCACCATGACCACATTGGGATCCTGGCGCAAAATGGAACGGAGCCCGAATCCAAACGTATATCCGATCTCCGGAATAACCTGCGACTGGTTGATGCCAGGCACGAAATATTCGATCGGATCCTCCAAGGTAACGATATTCACGCCGTCCTGATTCAAGGCCTGCAGCATTGCATAAAGCGTTGTCGATTTTCCCGAACCGGTCGGCCCGGTGACTAAAATCATACCGAATGGTTTCTTGAGCGCGAGTTTTGCCTTTTCGAAGTTCCACGGAGAGAATCCAAGTTCTTCCAGAGACATGAGCCCGACGCCCGGATCAAGAATGCGGATTGCGACTTTTTCGCCGTTTGCGGTGGGAAACGTTGCCACGCGGAAATCAATCTGTTTGCCGTCAACCATGCCGGAAAAACGTCCGTCCTGGGGAACGCGAGTTTCGTCGATTTTGATGTTCGCCATGATTTTGATGCGGGAAAGAATCGCCTGATGCACTTCGATCGGAAGATACAATTCCGAAGCGAGATCTCCGTCAACGCGATATCTGACGCGCACGCGCGCCGGTTCCGGTTCAATGTGAATATCAGATGCATGTTCACTGATGCCATGGCGCATGATGTCCGAAACGATTTTGATGATCGGCGTCTCTTCGCTCTTGATCGTCTGCATATTGTCGAAACTGATCGTCACGTGGCCGGGCATGTAATTTTTTTCCTGCTGCTGCCCCCGAAGCGACGATAACGATACTGCAATAGCTTCACCGAAGGACGAATACCCGGACACGAACCGCGTCCAGTCGCTGTAACGGATCACGAAAAATTTGAGTGTCACGCCCAACCCCTGCGCAATGAATTGCAGGGCGTCCTGCGCCTTGGTGTTCTCCGGATGCACCATCCCCACGGACATGGTCGCCTTGTCCTTTGCAAAACACATCATCTGGTAAAACCGCGCCGATTCCTGGGGAATAAACGACAGAATTTCCTTGGGCACTATTTCGTCTTTGGCAAACAACTTCTGCGGCAAACCGGTTGCTTTCGCTTTCAGGGCGACGATATCGTCCTCGGGAACCACGCCCGATTCGTTCAGCACCGCTTCAACGTCAATACCGCGGCGCTTGGCGTCGTTTTGTATGCGGTCTGCGTCGGTTTTCGAAAGACGTTTCTGCTGGATCAGCGATTCGATAAGGTCAAAAGAAACAGACATTGCTGTGCTCGATTAATTGAAGCCTGAAATCTGGGGTTAAATGAACGGATTGGGCTTGCCAAGCGCGGGAAGCTGGAGCGGAATGGGGCCGTATTCCTTGAGCTGGCTGAAAA
>JAKALE010000055.1 GCA_021813305.1 bacterium | reverse complement strand
CGATCACATTGCCGTTTGAGCCGATGACGATGTTTTGCTCCGGGATGCCCAGCGATTTTGCGATGTCCGCATGAGCTTTGAGCATGAAGTATTGTCCGTGAATCGGAATGAAGAATTTGGGCTTGACCAGACTCATCATGAGTTTGAGATCCTCTTCGTAACCATGACCGGATGCGTGGATATCCATCATTTTGTAATGGAAAACTTTTGCTCCTTGGCGGTACAGGCTATCTTTGAGGTATTGGACCGATCGCTCATTGCCGGGTACGACTGAAGAGGAAAGGATGACCGAGTCGCCAGTTTTGATTTTGAAGAATCGGTGTTCTTTATTGGCAATGCGCATGAGGATCGCGCGATCCTCGCCCTGGGCTCCAGTGCATAAAATTACGACTTTGTTGTCCGGAAGGTCGATGGCTTCCTCGGGTTTGATAAGCGTGTGTTTTTCAGCGACGATGTATTTGAGTTCGCGCGCGATGTTGATGTTAGAACGCATGCTGTAGCCGTCAACCGCGACGCGTCGTCCGTAGCGTTCGGCAAGCCAGATGACCTGCTGAATGCGTCCGATAAGCGACGCGAACGTCGAAACGATGATCCTGCCTTTCGCATTCTCGAAAATCTGCTCAAGATTGTCCATGATGACCTGTTCGGACATGGAGTGTCCGGGGTTTTCCGCTCCAGTGGAGTCGGACATCAAAAGCAGTGTGCCGCGCGACGCGAGCTGCACGATGCGCGCAAGGTCCGCGGGTTTGTCCGCAACCGGCTGGAAATCGAATTTGAAATCGCAGGTATGAATGATCTGTCCGACCGGCGTCTGCACGGCAAGCCCAATCGCGTCGGGAATGTTATGGTTCACGTGGAACGCATCGACTTTGAACGGCCCGAGCTCGATGGTGCGCGGATCGTCCTTGTTGATCATTTCGATCTTGAGTTTTTTCATGCGCGGAAAATCTTCCTGGCGCTTGAGAATGATGCCCTTGGACAAAGGGGTGGTATAGATGGTCGGATATCCGAGTTTGTCAATCACGTACGGGATCGCGCCGATATGGTCGTAATGCCCGTGCGTGATGAAGATGCCGCGGATCCAGTCCTTCTTGTCTTTGAAGTATTCGACGTTCGGGACCAGGAAATCAACACCCAGCAAGTCGTCGTCCGCAAACAAGAATCCCACATCGATGATGATGATGTTTTTGTCGTATTCGATCGCAGTCATGTTCTTGCCGACTTCTTCAAGTCCTCCCAAGGGGATGATCTTGAGTTTTGGTTTTCCGGTTTCTTCAGGTACTGCGCCGGGAGCGGAAGCTGCCTGCGCTTGCGTCCGGGGTGCGGTGGAAATCCGCGATCCTGTCCGGGGCCGTGAGCGCACTGCGAACGTAGTTCGTTTTTTTGGTGGCATAAAGTTAATGAATGATATATTGGTTAATTTGTATGTACATTCCGTGCCCAGCAATGGTCGACAGCATGCCAGCAAAGAATAGTAGTGTGCCCTCCAGAGGATTTGAACCTCCACGAGATTGCTCTCATAAGCTCCTGAAGCTTACGCGTCTGCCAGTTCCGCCAGGAGGGCAAATATTTTTATGGTCTGATTCGCAGGTTTTTCTTGAAAGAATCCTGGATCGTATTGGTAAAAGGATTAAACCGCGTTTTCCGCGCTATGGCAATGGCGGACAATGATGCGATTGCCGTGTTCGAAAGCAGCGACTCGAGCAACGAATTGGTCTTGATTGCAACAGAGGAGTGTCCGATGCCGATGCGTCCGAGTGTACGTTTCGTCAGGTCAATGCGTTTGTGCATGGCCGATGACTGTTTTGTTGATTCAAGGAAGAGCGCATGGAACGCCGAGCGTTCGGATGCATTGTTGAGCGCCGCAAGAGTGTGGTGATCAATATCGGGTATATCGTCGCCGAACGCAAGGAGCCCTGCGGTTTCATTGAGATGAATTTCCCACAGGTGCGCAAGGGACAAACTGGAAATAGGAGTATACACAAGAACCTGCTTTTTCGCAAGCTTGATTGCAATGCGCGCGGCTGCAGCGTTTATGGCTCTTTCGTCAAGCGCTATACGAGTTACTTCGCGCGTCGTTTTTGCGTCGCGGCAGTATAGACCGACGAAAAATCCGAATACGAAAGGGGCAACTTGGCGGGGAACCACGGTTTCAGGAAGAACGACCAGCCGTACATTCATCTTTTTTGCTTTTGCCGCAAGCGTTCCGCCACCCGCAAGGCAGGCAAGGGTCGTGCCTTGGCCGTATGCTTTGCGCATGGCCGACAATGTCTCCTCGGTGTTTCCTGAATAAGAAATACAGTAGGCATCAGCCGTCGCGCGTCCAACGGAATTGGGCAGTCCATATGTCTGCCATACGGAAATTTCAAGCTCCGGGAGAGCGCTTTGGGCGAAAGTTTGAAACAGTTCCGCGCCAAGGATGGATCCGCCCATGCCGCACGCAATCATACGCGCGCGCGCGGGTTTTGGCATTGCGCGTCCTGCAGTATAGCCTCTCTTGAAAAGCTCTTTGGTTAGCCTTGCTTGGTTTTCAATGGGGGTTAGCGGGTCCATACGCGTTTAGTGTACCAATACCATTGATTGATTGTTGCGAGCCTGTCTCCCGGAGACGGCAGTGAAGTAATGGCAGGAATGTGTATGCCGTTTGCGACAAGCCACGGCAGTGCCGGTTGCGCAATGAACACGAACGGCGCGTCGGCTTCAATCTGCGCGATCAATTGCGTATAAAGCGGTTGAAGCGTTTGTTGATCGTCCGTCGCCCGGATTTTTTCCATCGCGCTGTCGGCCGGCGCGCTTGCGTATCCGATAACATTGAGCCCAGGATATTGTTGTTGGGATGAATGGAGGAGTGGGTACCAATCAGGAACAGGCGTACCTATGGGCGAAAATGCGATAAGTGCCATCTGGAACGAACGGCTGTGCAGCTGGTTCGTGTATTCGTTAACGTCGAGTGCTTGGATCGCGACGCCGATGCCGGCTTGTTTCAGCTGGGACTGGATCATATTCGCGATGCGTTGCATATCTGGCGTGTCCAGGGTAAGCAGCGTGACCGTTAGGTCGGTCGCGGTTTTCGCCCGCGCCGTAAGCTTTTTGTCCACAATGCCGTTCTGATTGGAATCCTGCCATCCAAGACTTGCGAGCAACTCCTTTGTTTTTGCCTGGTCGGACGTGTTCAATGAGGCCGAGTTTGCTGGATCCAATGACCACCGGGCGAGCCCTCCGTACGCGTTTTGAGCAATCGCGTGCGCGTCGATGCCTGATGCAACGGCTTGCCGCATGGTTTTGTCTTTGAACGGATCTTGATTCGTGTTGAATGCGAGCAGCGTCATGGTTGTTTGCAGGGGGGCAAATTGTATGAATGACTGGTTTTTGCTTTGAGTGGAGAATACTTCCGCGGGAATGTGGGCGACGCTCTGAACGTCTTTCTTTTTCAGCGCTATGAGCGCATCGTCAAGGGATGGGTAAAACCGCAGGACGACCGTGTCGAAATACGGCCCATCCGATGCGTATTTTCCGAATCTGGTCAGGGTGTACTGGGAAATGCCCTGGTCTTTTCCGAGTGCGAGTTTTTTGAATTGGTACGGGCCGGATCCGATCGGTTTAAGATTGAGTTCCGAGATGGTGATTTGATTGATCGGCACGGATTTCCACAGGTGGTAGGGAACGATTTTGAAACTCAGGTATGCAGGGAAATATGCATCGGGGTTTTGCAGGGTGAATTTGAGGATGGTCGGGGAAACCGCCTGTGCCTGCACAGTGTTCCAAAAATACGCCTGAGGGTTTTGCAGATCCTTGTTTTTCAGGAGATCGAGCGTGAACAGAATGTCCTGCGTGGTGAGAGGTTCGCTGTCCTGCCAGACAAGATTGTCCTTCAAGGTAACCAGGTAGGTGACCCCGTCGTGCTGCTTTTCAATGCGTTGCGCGAGATCAGGGTCATATCCGCCCTGCCCATTCAGCTTAGTCAGTCCGGAAAACACCAGTTGCTCGAGTATCTGGTCTGTTTCGTTCGAATCGGGAAGAATCGGATTGATGTGATGTGGCTGGTCGGTCACCCCTTCGATAAATGTTCCTCCTTGCGCAGGAACGATTT
>JAKALE010000054.1 GCA_021813305.1 bacterium | reverse complement strand
AGCCGTATTCAGAACCTCGGTTGGGCACGCACGTGGAGTTCACCACGCCGAGAGTCGGCGCCCGTTTTTCAAGCCAGTTCGACAGCAGCAGCGCATACCAGTGGCTGGTGCGCAACGCCTATAAATATGGATTCGTCCTTTCGTATCCGAAAAACAACGCATATTACATTTACGAACCCTGGCACTGGCGCTTCGTGGGCGTGAACCTTGCCACGTATCTGCATAACAACAACGAATATTTTTACGACATTGACCAGCGCGTAATCGATACGTTTTTGATTTCGATTTTCGATCAGCAATAAACCGTAACGCATTTTTTGACTTTCAGATTCCAATGGAGTATTTTGAAATCAGGAGGCACAAATGTCACAAATCGCAGTAGAAGAAGTTCCAGGAGGTTATTGCATTCATGACCTCCAAAAAGGTTTCGTCGCTGCCAGCGACCCCAATCTTTTTGTTGGTGATCAGTCAAACGCAAAAACGTTTACTGATTCTCGCGAACTGTTCGAATTTTGTTTCGGGCACGCGATGAATATCGCAGACGGCCCGAAAGAAATTTTGGATGACTGGGGTAAGTTTTTGGATGAGTGATTCATCCCCGTAAAGGCACCTGGAAACAGGTGCCTTTTATATACCTATAAATTTTGACAAGAAAATTCTTTATGATTTAATACAGAAAGAAAGGAGTTTCTATGTCAGTTGTAAATCCTGATCTTTATACTGATTTTCTGCAACTGGCGCAGCGATGCCAGTACGGTCCGGCGTTAGAGGCAAAATTACTTGAATGGTCTGCTGGATTGAAGGGAACTCTCTGGAAAGTGCTTGAGGCGCAAATTCGATCCAGTTCTGCGCGGCACAACACGACTTCCGAGAAATTTCTGGAAGAGCTGTTTGACTGCGCTGACGCAGATGCGTTCATGGCGCTTTTGCAGGAGTAATGGCGTAATGCATGCATATGAACGAGAACCGACATCGGCTCTCGTTCTGTTTTGAATTGACAAACTATTTTCCGCGCAGTACCCTAATGCCTGAAAATAACTTTCTAATCATTTTTATGGAAGTAAAACTGACCAAAACGAACTTCGAACAGGAAGTATTGAAGTCGCAAATTCCGGTGCTTGTGGATTTTTGGGCTGATTGGTGCGGGCCGTGCCACATGATGGAGCCGGTACTCAAGCAGTTCGGAACGGAGCAGGAAGGTAAGGTTAAAATCGGGAAACTCAACGTTGACGAGGAACCGGAACTCGCGGGACAGTACCAGATTCGCAGCATTCCGAACATGAAATTCTTCAAAAACGGCGCAGTGGTAAAGGAAATCATCGGCGTGAATCCCAAGTCCGCGCTTGAAAGCGCATTGTCCCAGTTATAATCGCCATGCTGAGAACTTTGTTTCTTGGGTTTGTCGCGATAGTCGCGGCCATAGGGCTAGTTGGCTTTGGCTATTGGTACGGATTCCATGCAAGCAATCCGTCCGCGGTTTCGTTTTCTCCGATTATGTTCCCGTCGGATCAACCGTCGCCCAGTTCTTCTCCGATCGTTTCCGCGTCGGCAACGCCGGAAGCAACGGGGCTTGCGGCCCCTGCCGTATCCGGCTTTTTGTGCCCGACGAATGTTCCGCAAGGATATGAATTGGCGAACGGCGCGTGGAACGGCGATATGACGCGAGCTACCCCCGACGAATTCCTGGTTGATTTGAAAGGGGACGGCGCAAAGGAACTGGTCCGCATTTACGACCAACAATTGCAAATCAGAGGGTCGTATGCCGGACGCTCGATGCCGATTATCGTGAAAGTTTTCTCCGCCGCGGATGCGTCATGCCGCGAGTTGTTTTCTTATACCGCCCAGCAGAAGCCGGACGGAAACGGAACGCCATGGGGATCAAACGAATCCGGCTTTGCGTACGCGACGGCAGGGTTTTTCGGAGATGCAAAGCAAGCGTTCCTGTTCGAACCGATATCGACCGGATACGGTTCCGGGTTCAGCTATCCGATAGATATCCTTTCCTGGCAGGCCGGTTCCTTCCAGGTAATCCAGGGTCCGACGGTGACCGAATTGGATATCTGGAAATTTTCCGGCGTCGATTTTCCCGGGGAAACGATTTTGGTCGCGCGCGGCATCTGGGACAGCGCGCCGGCAGCCGGAGGAATTTTGGAAGGGCATTTTTCTCCGCATCGCGCACATTTCGAATCTTGGGCATGGGCTGACGGGACGTACGTGAAAACGGATCTGGGCACGACGCAGAACAAATATAGTTTCGGAGGCAGCAACGAAAGCGGTCCCGTGAGCACGATCGACGATATTGTCAGGGCGGAACCGAATGTTTTGAATCCCCAGTGACGACAAACGAAAAACGCTCCGCCTTGGCGGAGCGTTTTTCGTGGTGTGCGTCGTCGTTACATCTGGCCGCAGCATCGGCATTTGTGCTCAAAAAGTTTTTGCAAACCAATGAGCATGATGATGGTCGGCCATGCAAGGTCCGCAAACCGCTGCGGCACAAGCGCGAGCGAATTGAGCAGAAATACAAAGCCCAGCAGCGCGATGAGCGCAGGCACCATTTTATGGTGCGCGCACGTGCATTTTTTCCCGTTCATGTGTTGTTCCATGTGTATGAGTTATTTATTGCATGTAGTGTACCCGCCTGCGCCGGCCAGTCAATCCTGGCGTGGACTATTGGGAAAATCCATTTATACTGAAACATATGATATTTCTGTTCGCGCTGGGGGCTTTTGTTTCGACGCTTCTGGGCGGGTTGTTCGCCCTTAAATTCAAAGATCGCTTGCACCTGGTGCTCGGGTTTTCCGCAGGAGCCGTGATCGGCGTCGCGTTCTTCGATCTTGCCCCGGAAACATTCGATCTTTTGGGCGCTTCGTTTCCGGTCGCGACCATCACGTCGATTATGGCTGCCGGATTCGTTGGATACATGATTTTGGATCGGTATTTTTTCTCGCATACGCACGAAGAAGAAGGAGAGCCTGAAACGCACGGCCAGGCGCGCGGGACATTGGGCGCGGCAAGCCTTGCTGCGCACAGTTTTTTGGACGGCATTGCCATGGGATTCGCATTCCAGGTTTCTGCCGTCGTGGGCGCCGTGGTGACTACGGCGGTGCTCACGCATGATTTTTCCGACGGCATCAATACTGTGGGCATGGTGCTTACGCACCGCGGCTCGCGCGCAAAAGCGTTTTGGTGGTTGTTGGTCGATGCGCTTACGCCTTTGGCGGGAATTCTGACCACGTTTCTGTTTCACGCAAACGACGTTTCGCTGGGCGTGATCCTGGCGGTATTTTCAGGATTTTTCATATATATCGGCGCATCGGAACTTTTGCCGGAGTCCCATCACCGCCATCCGACGCTCTGGACTACGTGTGCCACCGCCCTGGGAGTATTGGTCATGTATATCGCAATTAAGCTTGCCGGATAGCGGGCTCTATGACGGTCTTTGAATCACTGTTGGTTGCCCACTTGGTCATGGACTGGTTGTTCCAGACCGATTGGCAGGCAACGCATAAACATGCATCGTGGCGTGCCGCGCTTGCGCATTGCGCGGTGTATGCGTTCGGATTCGTGCCGGTATTTTTGTTCTATCATATTAGTTGGTGGTGGTTTTTGATTTTGTTCGCATCGCATGTCGTATTGGATCATTGGCCGATCTCCGAGTTTGTTTTGCGTTTCGTCAAACATGCGCGCAAAGACCGCGTCCCCGAGAATCTTTGGCTTATTTTGAACATAACTATTGACCAGGTGCTTCATATCGCGGTTTTGGCGCTGATCGCCTCGCTATATTGACTTTTGAGGAAGTTTGCGCTATATTTGTTTCAGAATCTGCTGCAAATAAAAGAGGGAATCGTGCGGCTTCATGAACGAAGCTGTCTTCTTTTCTGATTTTTTGCGCACAGGAGTGCTCATTGACAACTGAAGAGAGTACGCAAAACCAAGTTCAAGCAAACAAGTATTCCAATTTTTCCCGGTTGTCCTTGAGTATCAAGCGCATCGCTTCGCGATCGCTTTTATTTGAGGATTTGATCCTGGTCCAGGATGAACGTTGGCGGCGTGGATTAGGCATGCAAGTC
Source organism: bacterium (assembly GCA_021813305.1). The sequence continues at coordinate 28 of JAKALE010000054.1, read as the reverse complement.
GAGCGGTGCCGTAGCAATACGGCGCAGC
>JAKALE010000053.1 GCA_021813305.1 bacterium | reverse complement strand
GTGGATTCAGTCGAAAAAACCGCACGGGAACTCGCAGGCCAAGGCGTGAGCATGATCATCTCGTCCGATCTTACGCGCACAAAGCAGACGGCCGACATTATTGCCAAAGCGTGCCCGCAGGCGGAAGTGAAATTCGACGAACGATTGCGCGAAGTGGATTTCGGCGTGTATAACTATCAGCCGGTATCCGGATATGACGGGTTTCTTAAGTCGTTGGAACAAAAGCCGCTTGAAGACCAGTTGAATGCGCGCCCGGAAAACGGCGAAAGCCATCAGGACGTATTGCGTCGCGTTGCGCAGGTGATCCGCGACTGCGAAAAACAATACCAAGGGAAAACCATTGTTTTGGTATCCCACGGAGGGCCCTTATGGCTTTTGGAATCGGTGCTGAAGCATGCGACGCTTGAACAGACATTTGCGGCGCAGTCATTCAAGGTCGCCGAATCGCGCGTATACCCTGCGCCGAATACACCGTTCAACGACGACGGGTTTCTGGATTTGCACCGGCCGTACGTAGACGATATCGTGCTCGCCTGTCCTGAATGCAATTTCCCCATGCATCGCATCAGAGACGTGATTGACGTGTGGTTCGATTCGGGCGCCATGCCGTTTGCGCAGTACCATTTTCCGTTCGACCAGATGGAACCCGGACAGGATCCCGCAATGGTCGATTACAAAAAACTGATGCAAGAAAAACTCCCGTTTCCTGCGCAATACATTTCCGAGGCTATCGATCAGACGCGCGGATGGTTTTATACCCTGCACGCGATCGCAACGGCGCTGGATCTTGGGCCCGCGTTCATGCATGCGATTTCCATCGGACACGTAGTGGATGAAAAAGGGGAGAAGATGTCCAAGTCAAAAGGCAACATCGTGGATCCGTGGCAAGTCATGGATCAATACGGCATTGATGCCTTGCGCTGGTATTTTTACACGGTCAACGATCCCGGGGAATACAAACGTTTTGCCCTGCGCGATCTTGGGCGGTCCCATCAGGAATTACTCACGATTTACAACGTAGTGAAATTCTGGCAAACATATGCGCCGGAAAAACTCGATCTTGCGGGGTCTGCGCGTTCGCAGGATGTACTGGATCAATGGATGCAGGCGCGCATAAAGGCACTGACCGGACGCATGGAATTTCACCTTGACCGCTATCATGTATTCGAAGCAAGCAGGGAATTGCAGGGGTTCATCGACGACTTGTCCCGTTGGTACATTCGGAGATCGCGCAGAAAACTGCAAAAACCCGATTCTTCGGACGAACTCGGGCAGGCGTCGCGGGAAATCGCGTTCGTTTTGAAGGATGTCGCAGTGCTTTTGTCTCCGTTCGTGCCGTTTCTGGCCGAACACGTATGGCAAGCAGTGCGCACGCGAGCGCAGAGTCCCGACGAAATGCCACAAAGTGTGCATGAAACGTCGTATCCCGAATTCTCGAACAATGAAGAATCAAAGGGGCGAAGCGTGCTTGATGCCATGAGCCGCGTGCGTAAGGCGGCGGAAACCGTGTTGATGCTGCGCGCTAAATCGGGCATGAAGGTGCGACAACCATTGGCAGCAGTCGAGCTGCTTGAAAAAGATAAGTTCGACGAAAGTTTGCAGGACATTCTTAAAGACGAAGTCAACGTGAAAGAGACCCGCTTCGTTAAGCAATTCACGCAAGGGTTTGTCCAGACAACTGATGCTTCCGTGCAAGCTGCGTTGGATACGACATTGACCGAGGAATTAAGGCAGGAGGGCGCGTTACGCGAACTGGTGCGTACAGTGCAGGAAGCACGGCAAGATGCACAATTGACCCCGCAAGATCAAATCACCCTGTATCTTGAAGTACCCAAGGAAATTATTCTCCCGAAGGATGCGATGGCAGTGCTTCAAAAAGAGACGACGGCAAAAGCGGTGCTTTTTGAAAAAGCCGAACATGTTTTCGAATCAAAACTCGACCTAGGTGGCAACACAATCTGGATCGGAATTAAAAAATAACAGCGTTTACAGCATGGATCCAATTTCTCTTCAGGATTTTTCCAAAATCGAAATCCGGGTGGGCAAAGTGGTTGAGGCGAAAAATAAAGAGGGGAGCGAAAAGCTGTTGCGCCTGATCGTTGATTTCGGCGCCTTCGGCTCCCGTTTGATTTTTACTGGCGTGCGTACGTACGGGTTCACGGCCGATGATTTCCAGGGCAAACAATTTCTGTTCGTGACCAACCTTGAGCCCAAGAAAATGATGGACGAGGAATCGCACGGCATGATTCTTGCGGTGGACGACGAGAACGCGGAAAAGCCGGTGTTCGTATCGGGAGAAGGCTTGCCGCTCGGTTCCAAAGTCAGATAAAACAAAACACCCCGCGGACGCGGGGTGTTTTGTTAGCCGATAAGTTTGTTGATACTGGTGCGTTCACGGAACAGGTTTATGGTTTCCTGAACGGTTTTGCGCGCGCGCTTGGTGCTTTCGACCAAGATTTCCCGCGCTTCGTCGGGTCGTTCTTCGTAGTATCTGCGCTTTTCACGGATCGGTTCAAGGAATGCATTGAGCGCGGTAAAGAGTTTTTGCTTTACCTCAATGTCGCCCACGGTTCCCTTTTTGTACCGCTCTTTGAGATCGTCAACCTCTTCTTTATTCGGATTGAACGCGTCATGGTACATGAACACCGGATTGCCCTTGACCTTGCCGGGATCGGTTGCATGAATGCGGTTCGGGTCCGTATACATAGTCATGATTTTCTGTTTCACGGTTTTTTCGTCGTCGGACAAAAGGATTGCGTTGTTGCCCGATTTTGACATTTTGAGCTTGCCGTCGGTGCCTACGAGGCGCGCCACGCGGCCGATTTTCGCTTCAGGCAAGGTGAACGTGTTTCCGTACGCTTCGTTGAAATCACGCGCGATCTCCCTGGTTTGTTCGATAACCGGCGATTGGTCTTCGCCGACCGGCACAAGGTCCGCGTTGAATTGCAGGATATCCGCCGCCTGGAGGATCGGGTAGGCGATGAACGCCATGGAAGGGTTGAGTTTTTTGTATTTGATCTCGTCCTTGACGGTCGGATTCTGCGTCGCGCGCGCGTGAGTGACCATGGTTAAAAAGAACGAATAAAGTTCGAATGTTTCGGGAATGCCGGATTCAAGGTAAATGGTTGCAACGTTGGGATCGAGTCCCACGGCGAGGTTGTCCAGGAATACTTCGTATACGTCCCGGTTGATCTTTTCGGATGCCCGATAGTCGTTGGCATACGCATGGACATTGGCGAGCAGGATATACGTTTCGTATTCGTGCTGGAGCTTGACGCGGTTTTCAAGCGTTCCGACGTAATGGCCGATATGCAGTCTGCCGCTTGGCGTGTCTCCGGTAAGGATGCGTTTTTTGTTCATGGAATTATTGTTCAGTTTAAGTTTACCACGGTGCGGGCAGGAAAAACGCCCGGTCTGGCAGGGCGTTTTTCCGAATAGCGAATAAATGCTGTGCTACTGCCAGGTATATCCTCGTTGCGTCGACCACCATTTAAGATCTATCCCATTCATTGACATAGCATACATTAAGTGCCATCCTTCTTCCAGCCGAAGAAAGTCTGTTTTGGCTAACGATTGAAGCGACCGCTTACCCCTGGTCTTCTCGTGAAAAGTCGGAGGTTTACGAGGTGTCTTCTTGGACAGGATCTCGTCGGTGATTTTGCCGAAATGGGAGGGTTTCAATCGTTGCTAGGCTTCTTTTGTCTCGACTCCACACTAACCATGTGGGACACTTGTAACGGCATGGATAACAACATACTCCGACTTGTTGCAACCATGTCGGTTAACTATTTTCAGCCTCTCGCAAGAGAGGCTGTTTTTATACGCGTTTGATGACCGGAATTACCATGGGCCTGCGCTGCATCTTGGAGAAGAAGAATTCGCCGATCTTTTCGCGGATGGCCGCGCGGAAATCGATCATCGCGGCCACAATGGCGCTGCCCTGCCCGCGCTTGATCGTTTCAAGGCGCGGGAACATCATCGCGGCGCTGATGCGATCGCGCGCCATGCCGCCGCGCTCCTGCGGGTCGCGCCAGGGCACCTCCAGCGCTCCTTCCGCGCGCACTCTGTCTCCATACGAAAACTGCGGATAGGGGCGGGTGGTCACCACCATT
>JAKALE010000052.1 GCA_021813305.1 bacterium | reverse complement strand
GGGAGGCGCTTCGATCGCCGGATCCCTTTTGGAGATTCTCAAGAATATGCTTTTGGCATCCCGGTTCGGCGCTAGCGCGGAACTTGACGTGTACTTCGCTGCGTTCCGCGTTCCGGATCTGCTTTACGGCGTTTTCATTTCCGGCGTTTTATCCGTTTCGTTTTTCCCGATTTTTGCCCGCGTGTTGCTTGCGGGAAAAGAAGGTGCTTGGAAATTGGCGAGCGCACTTATCGCGTTTTTTTCCACAGTGTTGGGAGTGGGAGCGCTTGCCGTATTTGTGTTTGCGCGCCCGATCGCTCAATTGCTTGCTCCGGGTTTTTCTCCTCTCCAGAACGACTTGCTTATTTCCTTGCTGCGCGTCCTGATGCTGCAGCCGATATTCATGGCATTGGCCAATCTTTTTGCCGATATGCTTCAGTCGTTCAAACGGGTTTTTGTTTCCGCGCTTGCGCCGGCGTTCTATAACGGGGGTGCCATAGTCGGTATTGTGTTGTTCTCGCAACGCATGGGTATTTACGGCGTCGTGTGGGGTGTGATTCTCGGCTCATTGTCGTATGCCCTGGTTCAGGTTCCGGCGCTTCGCGCCATCGGATTCAAGTTTTCCTGGTCGTGGCGTGAAACCTTGAACGATGTGCGTGACATGTGCGTTCTCACGGTTCCGCATGCCCTTCTTTTGGTTGCCGATAACGCGATGCTGGTCTGGATCACCATGCTTTCTTCGCTTCTTTCCATCGGATCACTCAGCATTTATTCGTTTACCGGCTCCTTGCAATCTTTGCCCCAAACGATCATCGCGCTTTCGTTCGCGTCCGTGGCGTTTCCGCAGCTTGCCGGGCAATGGGTTGCGGCGGCGCACGAACAGGATGATGTCGCGCGTGAAAAGGGAAAAGCGAAATTCCTGCGTCTGTTCGATGCGGTTGCGGGTCAGATTATGGCATGGCTTATTCCGTGCGCATTCTTGCTCGCCGCGTTTACGGATCCGATTGTGCGCGTGCTTTTTGGGCATGGCAACTTTAATGGTGCGGACCAGTATACGGCCATGTTTGCGCTTGCTGTGTTCGCCGTAGGCGTGCCGGCCGCGGGATTGCTTATGCATCTTGTCCGTACGTTTTTCGCGATGGAAGACACCAAACATCCGATATTTGCGGCGTTTTTGTCTTTATTCGTGGCATTCCCCGCTGCATGGTTTTTGGCGCTTCGGTTTGGAGTGCCCGGACTTATCGCGGGAATCGTATTGGGCGCGTGGTTTCATGCTGCATATCTGATGTGGCTGTTTACCAATGTGTTGGGGACGGGGTATCTTCCTAGATTTTGGTATGGTATCGCGCGCGGGATTGTGGTTGGATCGGTTGCGGCCCTTGCTGGCGCCGGCGTGTATTACGGATCAGGGTTATTTGTGACGTCGCCGGATTTTTTGATCATATTGGCGCGCGGAGTGGTTTCGGGAAGCATTTCTTTGTTGGTCCTCGGGGCTTCGATTTTTGTGTATAAATTAATAGACCTGGCCACGTTTTTTGATCGAGAGCAGCCGGGACAAACGCCCGGGGGGCAGGGTATCTGACTATGGATCTTTCCCGTATCCGCAATTTTGTCATTATCGCCCACGTGGACCATGGCAAATCGACTCTCGCCGACCGTTTTTTGGAGTTGACTAAGACTATTGATAAGCGGATGCTCAAGGAACAGTTTCTGGATCAGATGGATCTTGAACGGGAACGCGGCATCACGATCAAAATGCAGCCGGTGCGCATGCATTACCAAGATCATGTACTGAATCTTATCGACACGCCTGGACACGTCGATTTTGCCTATGAAGTATCGAGGTCCTTGGCGGCTGTGGAAGGCGCGATTCTGCTCGTTGATGTCACCCAGGGCATTCAGGCGCAGACGCTTGCGAATCTTCATTTTGCCGAACGCCAGGGTTTGACCGTGATCGGTGCAATCAATAAGATCGATTTGCCGCATGCCCAGGGGGCGGTCGAGGAGATCCGTTCTCAGCTTGCTTTGCTTTTGCATCAGAACGAGGACCAAATTTTGCTTGTGTCCGGCAAAACCGGGCAGGGAGCGGATGCCCTGTTGGATGCGGTGATTGCGCGCGTTGCGCCTCCGCAAGGAAATCCGGATGCACCGTTTCGCGCTTTGATCTTTGATTCGATCTATGATGCATATAAGGGGGCGATTGCGTTCGTGCGCGTGATCGACGGATCCATAACGAAAAATACGCTTGTTCGCGCTATGGCGACCAAGGCCGAAACGTCGGCGCTTGAAGTCGGATATTTTCTCCCTAAGTTTGCTTCCGCTTCGGCGCTCGGCGCAGGGGAGATTGGGTATTGCGCGACCGGGCTCAAGGATCCGGATAAAATTCGCGTGGGTGATACGATTGCGCTTTCGCGCGATATGGATATGCGTGCAAACGAGTTGAAAGCCTTGCCCGGATACCAGGAACCCCAGCCGGTTGTGTTTGTGAGCATGTATCCGACACAAGCCGATGACATCGATTCTTTATCCGATGCGCTTCACAAATTGCGCCTGAATGACGCGTCGTTGCATTTTTCCCAAGAGCGCCAGGAAATGCTGGGTCAGGGATTCCGTATCGGATGTTTGGGCACGTTGCATCTTGAGGTCATCAAAGAGCGATTGCTTCGCGAATACGGCCTTGAACCGATTCTGACCGCGCCTTCGGTAAAATACGAAGTCCTGACGAAGACGGGTGAACGTGCGGATGTCTATACTCCGGCGGACTTGCCTCCGGTGGAAAAGATATTGGAAATCCAGGAGCCGTGGGTAAAGGGGGAAATCATTGCCCCGAGTTCTTATGTTGGAAGCTTGTTGGGCATTATTCAGCTTTACCGTGGCATTGCCGGAACCGTCGAAACGGTATCGTCCCATGCGCTGTTGGTAAATTTTGAAATGCCGCTTTCAGATATTATTGTTGATTTTTACGACAAGATCAAAAGCGCGACGCAAGGGTACGCGTCGTTGAGTTACGACGTGGTGCGATGGCAGAAAGGCGACGTGGTGAAACTCAATATTTTGGTGCACGGAGAGCTTATTGACGCGTTTTCCAGGATCGTGCCGCGCGAAAAAGCTCGTCCTTTGGGATTGGCGACGATCGAGCGCCTCAAGGACTTGCTGCCGCGCCAAGTGTTCGCGGTGCCGGTTCAGGCGGCCATCGGATCCGATATTATCGCGCGCGTGACCATTCCCGCGACGCGCAAAGAGTTGGGCAATTTCGGAAAAAACGGAGGAGACCGGACCAGAAAGATGAAGTTGTGGCAAAAGCAGAAAGAGGGCAAGAAGCGCAGTGCCCTCATGGGCAAAGTCGACGTTCCGTCGTCCGTTTTTTTCGAAGTGTTCAAGATGACAAAAAACCAATAGCGCAACGTGTCCCGTAGGAAATTCCAATGTGCGAACTATTACCTCGTGATGAGGTAGGCGTGCGTTTGATTTTGTTTTGTGTTGTTTGATACTCCGTACTATAATGGAACCACGGGTAATTATTGGAATTTTCCTATCGGGATGACTGGCAAAGAACGGTTACGGGCAGTGCTCTGGGCGCTTGGCGGCATACTCGCGTTTTACATGGCTCTTACGGCATGGGTGAAGCGCAACGAGTTGGTGCGTCAGCTTGCGTATCTCGAGCACGAAAATGGATCCGTCTCGGATGATAATAAGATGTTGGGTGATTTTTCCCGCATCATATCGCTTGATGCGGTCAAGGAAATGGAAGTGAAACAGCGTTTGAACTACGCCAAACAGGGAGAAACATTGGTCGTGTTTGCGTCTCCAAGCCCCGTGCCCCAGGCCACGACGACGTCTTCTTGGTTGGACAAGTTGCTGCATGTATTCGGAAGATGATCGCGCGGGTATGGTTTAGTGGCAGAATGGGATTTCTTCCGATTTTCTATGAATTTGTTAAAATTCATTCAGAAAATCGTGAATCCCGTTCAATTTTTGCGAGCGTAGTTTAGTGGCAGAATGCAACCTTCCCAAGGTTGAGATGGGAGTCCGATTCTCCTCGCTCGCTCAAAAATTTCGCAAAAATTGCTGCGGGACCAAGGTCGAGACACGGGTCCGATTCCCGTTACCCGCTCAATATCACAAGACCCTGCTATGCGCGGGGT
>JAKALE010000051.1 GCA_021813305.1 bacterium | reverse complement strand
AACAAAAAGGAACGGCCGTGGATAAGCTTGTATCCTTTATGGCAAATACCCCCGGCATCGTAGTTGATGATACGCAAAAGACGTTGACCTTTTTCAAGGAATCAAAGCGTACGGATGCTATTGATGAAAATGAACTGCGGGCAGCCATTCAAACCGTTCTTGCCGAGCAGCCCAAAGCAGTCGGGGAGTATAAGGCAGGCAAGCAGCAAGCCGTGCAATTTTTAGTCGGGCAGACGCTGAAAAAAATCGGCAAGAAGATAGACGTCGCGCAGGTAAGCCAAGTCATCAGGCAAGAACTCGATAAAACATAGCAAAAGCGCATGGACATCATCCATCAATACATCATTCCTACCTCATCGGTCCAATATCTGGCATTCCAGAACATCCAAGCGCTGCTTGTGTCGCAATTGGTTTCGGACATCATCAATGTGCTTAAGGCGATCAGCCTGCTTGTATCCTTGGCGCTGGTGTTCGGCATCGTGTATTTCGTGGTGAAAACCAAAGTGATCGCGACGACCGTGGGCGGCGTGCAGAGCGTGGTGAATCCCGCGGCGGCGAAGAAAAACAAGAAGATCAATGACGCAATCAAAAAAGCCCAGCAGCGCCTCGCGCGCGTGAACGCCGAAGAGGATCGGTCCGCAGTGATTGAAGCGACGCACGCCCTGGATGAAGCACTCAAGGAGCTTGGGCATGAAGGATCCTCGCACAGCGAGATTTTGGCAAAAGTTCGGGCATGGAAATCGACAAGCGCATCGGAAGCGAGCCGGGCGTACGAGTTGCGCACGCGCATCGTGCATTACCCGCATGCGTCGGTCAGTCACGACGAAGCCGCGGCAGCCGTGGAGATTTGCGCAAAAGCGCTCAAGGACTTGGGATTCTTATAGCATTTTTCCACCACGGACGGATAACTTGAGAATTGGAAACTAGATTTTCAATTAGAAATAAATCTGGCAAAAGCATCTTGATAATTTTAGAGGAATAGGGTATTATTCGTTATTATGCTTACTATCAGACTAAAACGGACCGGACGATTGCATCAGCCGAGTTTCCGCGTTGTTGTGACTCCCAAGGGATTGGGCGGGCCAAAGGCAAAGCCCGTTGAAGAATTGGGGTGGATGAATCCGCTTTTGAAGAAGTTTTCCGTGAACAAGGATCGCGTATTGTACTGGATCGGACAGGGTGCCCAGCCGTCCGTAACGGTACATAATATGCTGGTGAAGGCAGGGATCGTGAAGGCAGAAAAAGTCGCCAAGCATCACAAGGCCGCCGTCCAGGAAGCTGCTCCTGCCGAAGCGCCCAAGGCGTAACGTTTTTTGAACTTTTTGCATCCCACACATAGCCAAGGCTATGTGTGGGATTGCTTTTTTACTTTGCTGTGCGATACTAAAGCAAGTCGGTTCCCGACAGGAATCCGAGACAAAAGAATTAAACGAACGAAAAGCTATGCCAACCTCAAACGACGCAGCATACCAGGATTTTCTGGAATACCTCGTGAAGGGAATTGTCGATCATCCGGAAGCAGTCGAGGTCCAGCACAAAATAGACGAAATGGGCGTGCTCCTCACCCTCAAAGTCCATAAGGAAGACATGGGCAAAGTCGTGGGCCGCAATGGCGGCACGGCGCGCGCCATCCGCACGCTGTTGCGCATTGTCGGCATCAAATCCAATGCCCGCGTGAACCTGAAGATCGCCGAACCCGAGGGTTCGACGCACGTGCCGCAGGGAGCCAACGCCGGCATGAACGAAGACGACGAGCCCGACCGTCCGGCGCAGCGCCAGACCGTAGACCAGATGGTGGAAGACCTGAAGTTGTAAGCTACGGTACAGGCGTTTCAAATGAAGCAAACGGCAAATCCCTCCGCTCAAAGCGGAGGGATTTGCTATACTTGAATCATGCGTTTTGACATCATTACCATTTTCCCAGATGCGTTCCAGAGCTATCTGGAAAGTTCCATTATCGGCAGGGCGGTGAAACAAAAACTGCTTGATGTGCGCATGCACGACCTGCGGCAATGGACCCATGACCGCCACCGGACCGTTGATGACAAGCCGTTCGGCGGCGGGCCCGGCATGGTCATGAAACCGGAACCGTTGTTTTTCGCGATCCGCAGCGTGTTACCCAAGCGTACGAAAAAAACCCGCGTGATCGTGCTTTCCGCAAAAGGGAAACTGTTCACGCAGACAAAAGCAAAACAGCTTTATAAAAAATACGACCGCATCATGCTCGTCTGCGGGCACTACGAAGGCATTGACGAGCGCGTGGCAAAGCATATGGCCGACGAGGAGATATCGATCGGCGAATACGTGCTTACCGGCGGGGAACTGCCCGCTTTGGTGGTGCTCGACGCGGTTTCGCGCCATATTCCTGGCGTTTTGGGCAAACAGGAATCTTTGGCCGAAGAATCGTTTGCAACGCCCGGAACGCGCGAATATCCGCACTACACGCGCCCCGAAGTTTTCGTGGCAAAAGACAAAAAGGGGAAGAAGCGCGCCATGCGCGTTCCCAAGGAACTTTTGTCCGGAAACCACGCGCGTATCGCGCTGTGGCGCGAAACCCATGAGAGTTGAAATTTAGAGTATTTTGTGGTATAATTAAGAATATATGAGAACCATGTTCGGAAAAGCGATGCATTCAGTTTCTCTGTTTTTCATCCCGCAAGAAGCAAACGGGTTTGTTCCCTATGCGCTTTCGGGAAAAGCCATGACCGTGTACGTGCTCGTTGCCGTGCTCATCAAGGCGTTTTCGTTGCTCGCGGGCATCGGCATTCCGGCGACCAAGTTGTTTGCGGACGTAAGTTCCCAATTCGTGATTTCGCTCACCAACCAGGAGCGCCAGTCCCAGGGCTTGCCGGTGCTTGCGGAAAATCAGATTTTGGACAAGGCCGCATGCGAGAAGGCAAACGATATGATCCAGAACAGGTATTTCGCGCACGATTCGCCGTCAGGCATCGACCCGTGGCATTGGTTCACGCAGGTTGGTTATCAGTACTCGCGCGCGGGCGAGAATCTCGCGATCGATTTTTCCCAATCCCAGGATGTGGTTAATGCATGGATGAATTCGCCGTCCCACCGCGCGAACCTTTTGGGCAATTACCAGGATGTCGGTATTTGCGTGGCGCAAGGAAATATCGAGGGATATACCTCGACTTTGGTTGTGCAGCTGTTCGGAACGCCCAAAACTCCTCTTCCGGTACGGACTGCGGTTCCTCGCCCGACTCCGACCATTGTTCCCAAGCCGTCTCCGACGCGCGTGGCGCTTGCAACGCCAAAACCGAGCGTGGAAGGATTGCGTACGGTCGAGCCAGCGCCGACGGAGACGACCGCAAGCTCGGTTCCGCTTCTGGTGGGTTCGGTTGATACCAACACCACCGGGCTCGGTCTTTCATTGGTGAAGGACAAACCGATGCTGTTCGGTAAGGCATGGGACACACTGCTCAACCCGTTCTGGCTGTACGTGGCATTCTTGGCATATCTGATCGGCATTATCGCGGTCGGAGCGTTCGCCAGGGCGTATACGCCCAGCCCTCGCGCCTTGATCGGCATGGCGGTTGTGATGTTCGTCGTTGTCGGCATGATGTCTTTGCCCAGCGTCCCGGACGTACTGCATTTGCAGGCGCGCGTGCTTGCGCCGACTATGATTCAGGCGAAGTGAGGATAGAAGCGGCACAGATGTTTGAAACTACCGATAGTTCGCGAGCTCCAGTCCCGACGCTTCGGTCGGGATTCTCGACTTTCAGTCGGAACGATGCGCGACTATCTATACACTCGCCCTGACAATCCCGCCGTTGGCGGGAACCAAGCTTGTCAGGGCTGCGTGAATTAGTTTCAAACATCTGTGCCGCTATAAAAAGAAGAGGAATGAGATTTAACGTTTATGAAACAAAACTCCTTTATTGACGAATTGGGCATGTTTTCCAAGTATTTTGCGGGCTATGCCTTGCTACTGCTGCCCATTATGGGGGCGATTTTTGACGGCCGTTCTTTGGTTGCGCAGGCCGCTTGGTATATGGACCATATCGGCGTGCCAAACCAGGTGTATGTGTTTAATCAGGGAAAATCCGTTGCCCAGCAGCTAGCTCAAGGCACACAGGAAGTCACGATCAATGTTTCCGATTACACCATTCCGTCATCCGTATTCCAGGGAGACGTGAATGCGTTTTTGGTGATCCCCAAGATCAAAG
>JAKALE010000050.1:952-4184 GCA_021813305.1 bacterium | reverse complement strand
GCTTTATATTATATATCTGAAGCGGGATTAAAGTCAAACGCTTCTCTTTCATGACGCCGATGAACCGATCAAGCTCTTTTTGGTGCAGGAGAACTTTGCGTGGCCGGTCGTCTTTGTAGTCCTTTGGCGTGTTATTCGGCTGCAAAGGCCAGATATGGGCATTGATAAGCCAGAGCGCTTTGTCGTGCAGGGTAAGGTAGCTGTCGTCCAGCGATGCGCGTTTCGCCTTGATCGATTTGACTTCAAATCCATGCAGTACCAAACCCGCCTCGAATTGATCCAGGAGTTCGTAGTCAAAATGCGCCTTTCTGTTGTCCGTGTAGACCGCCATATGACGCATTGTACCATTCCGATTGTTTGACAGAACCATAGGCGCGGGATATGATATCGGAAATGAACCAAACCTTGTTCATCCGTGCGATTGCGATTCGCGCGCCTCGTTTTTGAGGAGGGTTTGGCATAAAAGAGAACCGATGAATGCCCTCCGCCAGGAGGTTTTTGTTATACTGAAGCTATGTTTCTCGCCGACGCGCTCAAACAGAAAATAGCCGAAAAAGCAAAGCTCGATGCCGGTTTGTTTTCCGTGTTTGCATCCGAGCGGCCGGAATTCGGAGATTTCTCGACCAACGTCGCGTTTGTCCTTGCCAAGGAACGCAAAACATCGCCGTTTTTGGTTGCCCAGGATTTGCGCACCGAGCTGGAACAGGACGCTCAATGCGCTGCGCTTGTATCCCGGATCGAGGTGAAAAACGGCTATCTGAACCTGTTCCTTGCTCCGCAGGTAGTGCTGCGCGCCTTGCGCGAAACGGCGAAAAAGGAATCATTGCCTTCCAAACGCACCGTGCTGGTCGAGTATTCAAGCCCGAACATCGGAAAATCACTTTCTATTGCCCATATTCGTTCAACTATTATCGGCGATGCGCTGGCGCGCATGTACGGTTTTTTGGGATACACCGTAGTGACCGACAGCCATGTTGGTGATTGGGGCATGCTTGCGGGCAAGCTCATTGCGGCGTACAAACTGTTTGCGCGCAAATCCGTGTCCCAGTTGACGATCAAGGACATGCAGGAATTGTACGTGCATTTCACGACGTACGAAAAGGATAAGCCTGAATACACCGAGCAGGCGCGCCAGGAAACGGTAAAACTCCAGCAGGAGGACAAACAAAGCATGCGTTTGTGGCGCGTGCTCGAGAAAAACAGCCTGAGGGAATTTTCCCGCATGTATAAGATCCTGGGCATCCAGAAGTTCACGTATCAGCACGGAGAAAGCTATTATCGCGCGTATACCGGGCAGGTCGTACCGATGTTTTTGGAGAAAGGGCTCGCGCACGAAAGCCAAGGCGCCATCATTGTGGATTTGGATGAGGCAAAGCTCCCCCCCATGCTCATTCAAAAGTCGGACGAAGGATTTTTGTATGCTACCAGCGACGTAGCGACCATCATTGAACGAGAAAAGAACATCCATCCCGACGAGGTGCTCTACGTAGTTGCGAACGAGCAGGCGCTTCACTTCGAGCAGCTGTTCGCGGCTGCGCGCAAGGCCGGTCTTGCGCCGCAGGTGAAACTTGAACACGTGAAGTTCGGCATGATTTTGGGTCAGGACAAAAAGAAGTTGTCCACGCGCAGAGGCAAAAGCATTCTGCTCGAAGAAGTCATGGACGAAGCGGTTGCCAAGGCGCGCGAACTGGCGAAATCAAAAAATCACGCGCTCGCGGACCAGGAACTCGGCCGTGTGGCGCAGGTCATCGGCATCGCGGCAGTCAAATACAACGATCTGTCGCAGAACCGCAACACCGACATCGTGTTCGATTGGGACAAAATGCTTTCTTTGGACGGCAACAGCGCGCCCTACATCCAGTACGCGTATGCGCGCCTGCAAAGCATTGTGCGCAAAGCAAGCGTGCGCGCCTCGGCTTTGCGTCCTTCCGATTTTCCGGCGCTTGCGCCCGAAGAGCAGGAACTCGCGCGGTTGTGCGCGAAATTCAAAGACGTCCTCCGGTCCGCGTGCGATGACAATCTGCCCAATCTTGTTGCCAATTTCCTGTATGAAGTTGCGGCGCACGCCAATGCCTGGTACGAGAAATATCCGGTGATCGCGGCAGAGGGCACCGTCAAGCGTGCGCGTTTGGGTCTGGCGCATGCGGTGTGCGCAATGCTCAAGACCGGGCTCGGGCTTTTGGGTATCCAAGTATTGGAAAAAATATAACGTCAAAAATCATTTCATGGCCGAATCCCAGCAACAAAAAACATCGCCGTTTCCGCAACTCGAACAGGATATTCTGCGTTTTTGGAAAGAAAACAATGTCATTGGCCGCGTTTTGTCGCGCAAAGCGTCCGACAAGGAACATGAGTACGTATTTTATGAAGGTCCGCCGACTGCGAATGCCGGTCCGGGGCTTCATCATGTGATCGCGCGCGCATTCAAGGACATTGTTCCCCGATACAAGACCTTGCGCGGATATTCGGTTGTTCGCAAGGCCGGCTGGGATACGCATGGTTTGCCCGTGGAGCTGCAAGTGGAAAAGGAAATCGGCACGAAGACCAAATCGGACATCGAAGCGTTCGGCATCGCGGCGTTCAACAAAAAATGCAAGGAAACCGTCTGGCGGTTCAAGCAGAAATGGGATGAGTTCACCGAGCGCATCGGCTATTGGCTTGACCTGGAGCATCCGTACGTCACGTATCATGCGCCGTACATGGAAAGCGTATGGTGGCTCCTGAAACAGATGTGGCAAAAACAATTGCTCGCGCAGGATTACAAAGTCGTGCCGTATTGCTCGCGCTGCGAAACTCCGTTGTCGTCGCACGAAGTCGCGCAAGGATATCAAGATGTGGAGGACACGTCCGTATACATCAAATTCAAGGCGATCGGCCAGGACAATGTTTATTTCCTTGCCTGGACTACAACGCCATGGACATTGCCGGGCAACGTCGGGTTGGCAGTGAATCCCGAACTTGCATATGCATGGGTAAAAATGCAAACAGGAGAAACGTTTATTCTTTCAGAGGCACGTTTATCTGTGCTTGGTGCTGAATACACGGTTCTTAAGACCGTAAAGGGTTCCGAGCTTGTGGGCATACGCTACGAACCGTTGTTTTCGTATCTCCAACAAATCAAACCGAAGAACATTGAGAACGCGTACCAGGTGCTGCCTGCGGAATTCGCCACGGCAACCGAAGGGACCGGCATTGTGCATACCGCGGTCATGTACGGCGTGGAAGATTTCGA
>JAKALE010000050.1:0-942 GCA_021813305.1 bacterium | reverse complement strand
GAATACCATACGGTTGATATCCACGGACATTTCATTCCAGAAGTCGAGCCATGGGCAGGCAAGTGGGTGAAGGACAAAGAAGTTGAAACAAATATTATCCAGTGGCTCAAAGACCATAACATTCTGTACAAGACCGAAGTCGTGACGCATACGTATCCGTTTTGCTGGCGTTGCAAGAGTCCACTGCTGTATTATGCGCACGAGTCATGGTTCGTGAAAATGAGTACGGTGCGCCAACAGTTGATCGATAATAACGAGAAAATCGCCTGGGTGCCCGAGCACTTGCAGCATGGCAGGTTCGGGGAGTGGCTCAATGACGTGAAGGATTGGGCCTTGTCGCGCGAGCGTTACTGGGGCACGCCTTTGCCCGCGTGGATTTGCGATGCGGATAAAAAACACCAACTGGTCGTGGGCTCGGTTGCCGAACTTTCGCAGCGCGCGTACAAATCCAATACATATACGTTGGTGCGCCATGGTGGCGCGACCTCGACCGAAAAGCATTACTATGCGGCATGGCCTGAAAAGCAAGGCATGGTGAGTGAACTTTCCGAGCTTGGCAGGCAGGAAGTCGAGAAGGCTGCGCAAGAACTCGCCAAGCAGGGAGTTGACGTGATTGTCTCGTCGGATCTCACGCGTACCAAACAGACAACCGAAATTATCGCTAAAGCCTGTCCGCAAGCCGAAGTGAAATTCGACGAACGCTTGCGCGAACTTGATTTTGGCGTATATAACTATCAATCCGAGTCAGGATACGATAATTTTCTTGCTTCTTTGAAAGGGAAACCGCTTGAGGAACAATTGACTGCCCGTCCGGAAAACGGCGAAAGTCACCAGGACGTGCTTCGGCGCGTTTCGCAAGTGATCCGCGAGTGCGAGAAAAACTACCAGGGCAAAAAAATCGTTCTGGTGTCGCACGGCGATCCACTCTGGCTTTTGGAGTCC
>JAKALE010000049.1 GCA_021813305.1 bacterium | reverse complement strand
GCTTGACCTTTTTGTATTTGGCGATAGTCTCCACCATATGCACCGGAATACGCACGGTTCTGCCGTAATCCGCAATAGCGCGCGTAATCGCCTGCCTGATCCACCATGTCGCGTAGGTTGAAAATTTGAATCCGCGGCGGTAATCGAATTTCTCGACTGCGCGAGAGAGGCCGATATTCCCTTCCTGGATCAGATCAAGCAGCGTAAGATTCGCGGACCTGCCAATATGTTTTTTCGCGATGGAAACGACGAGCCGAAGGTTTGACCGAATCAACTGCTGGACAGCTTCGGGATCGCCCTTTTCTTTGCGTTTTCCCAATTCCCGCTCCTGTTCGGCGGACAAAAGAGGCACCTGCCCTATTTCATGCAAATAAATCTGAACCGAATCCGGCAATTCCCCGTAATCGCTGTTCGTGGTCGCCATGATCTCCTCTTCGCTCACGCCTTTATCCAGCGGCGTACCCAAAAATTCCTTGACGCCGGTAATGCGGATGTTCGCCGACTGGAGCCGTTCGTACATGTCCTCGATGATATCGATGTTTTCCTCCGTATCCGGAATCGCTTTCAGGATTTCCTGTTCAGTTACGAACCCCCGCTCCCTGCCGCGCTTAAGCAAGCGGTCAACCGCTTCGTGCGCAAGCTTGATTTGCTCCTTGATCTGGGCCTTTGTTTTTTTCTTCGGTTTTTCAAGTTTCGCCGGTTTTGGAGCAACCGCGGCAGTCTTCGGCGCAATAACCTTCACTTTGGTTTTCTTCTGCTTGACCGGGCCGCGCATGCCCAAGGTTTTGCGGGCAAAACGAAGCACCGCGGGAATCCGCGGGGTTTCCTTCTGGATCTTTTTGCGTGCGGCTGGTTTCGCAGCGCGCGCTTTCGGAGGAATATTCCGTGCCATAAAACGTATTAAAAATTACCGACGAGTCTTCCTATCCTACCCCAAAACCCCGATTCAGTAAACAGCTTCGGCTTTCGATTCGGCGGCCTCCAGTTCCCCCAGTTGTCTGGTAAGCGCGTAAAGCTGGCGGGCGCATTCGTCGATCCGATCCTGATATTTTCCCGCCTCCGCTTCTTTAAGCGCCAACGTAGTCTCGCGAAGCCTGGCGCGCACGCTTTCCAGGCGCAACAAACGCAACGTCAGGGAAAGTTCCTTATGCACGTCGGCGTCTTCGGATAAAAACGCAAGTTCGTAATCCGCGCGAAGTACCAGATAATTGATTGATTCCTGATCTATCGCCTCAGGAAATTTTCCAGCCGCAAGCTCCTCGACGGGAATCGCGACAAGCATGCGCACAAATTCCCGAAGACGGAACGGGAAGTAATCGATCGTCTGCGCCAGCTCCGGCATACTTTCCGGAGCCTTCAGGCACAGTCCGAGCGCGCGCTCCGCAAGAGCGTCAATGCGCGACTTCATGAACAGGTGCTCCACACGCTGTCCGGTCGTATCTTCGTCGCTTGATTCCGCGATATCGAGCAATTCCTGAGTTCTGCGCAGTTCGTCTTCGATCACTCGTTCCGGCAGACCGACTTTGTGCGCAAGTTTCTCCACCCATACGTGCCGATCCATCGCGCTCGAAACCATTTTGATGCGCGGCAAAAGATACGTGACCGCGCGTTTCTTGTCTTCCATGGCGCCCGGCGTTGCATCCAGAGAGCCGAATGCGTTCTGAAAATAATACTCCATGCTCTCCTTGGCATGCTCCACGAGCTCTTTGGCGGCGCCGGGATGCGTTTTGACGAAATCAGCCATGTCCTTTCCGTCCGGCAACGAAAGGATCTTCACGGAAAATCCGGCCTTCAGGGCAAGACCGATTGAGCGGTCGGTTGCCATTTCTCCCGCACGATCCATGTCGAAATTCAGCACGACATTGGCGCACAAACGCTTGAGCATGCGCAGCTGGTCTTCGGTCAATCCGGTACCGGATACCGCGACGATATTGGCGATGCCTGCCTGCCACCCCATGAGCATGTCCATATTCCCCTCGACGAGCACTGCAAAATCCATGTCTTTGACGGCATCCTTTGTTTTATGGAATCCATAGAGCACTTTCCCCTTCTGATACACGAGCGTATCCGGCGTGTTGATGTATTTTGCCTCCTGCGACTGATCCTGCGGACCGCCGAATTCGGGAGGCACGATCCGCCCGGAAAAACCGACCACGCGCCCCATGTGGTCAAAAATCGGAAACATGACGCGCGAACGGAACCGGTCGTAATATCCCTGCTGAACGCCGCGGCCCTGGCGTTCCTCGGATTGTCTGCGGATAATCAAACCTGCCTGTTCGATTTCCTGGGGCGTAAACCCTTTTGCGCGCAAATGCCCCAGAAGGTTTTGCCAGCCGTGCGGAGCAAGCCCGATGCCGAATTCCTGCATGGTTTTTTGCTCCATGCCGCGCGTTGCAAGATACCGAAGAATCTCGGGGGCGCGCTCAAGCGACCCCCGATAGAATTCCTGTGCCTGAGCCAAAACTTCGATAATCCGATTGCGAAGAGACTGAATCCTTGGGTCCTCCCGGTGCACCGTAATTCCCGCCCTGTCAGCCAAGAGCTTCAGCGCTTCGGGAAATTCAAGTTTTTCGTATTCCATCACGAAACGAAACACGTCGCCTCCTTTCTGGCACCCGAAGCAATACCAAACCTGCCGTTCCGGGGAAACGAAAAACGAAGGAGTTTTCTCTTTATGAAACGGGCACAAACCGCGCAGACTCTTGCCCGACGGCGAGAGTTTCACGTATTGGCCGATGTATTGCGCGAGATCGACGCGCGCCTTAATGTCTTCCAGTGGCGTATTCATTGGCAACCGAATCCGATAAGTTAGGCCATTATACCATTTTGCCGTTTCAAGCGGCGGCCCGGCGCAAACGATCCATGACTGCGCGGCCCAAGCCGGTTTCCGGAACCGATTCTGCCACAATCACGTCAAGTCCCGCTCCGTCCAGCACATGCAATTGGCCGAACAGATTCGCCGCCGCCTGCTCCAACGATCCAGTTTCTGACAAAATGCATACCATTTCAAAACCATGCGTATCGCGCGGTTCTGAAAACGCCAGCAATCCGTAGCGCTTGGTCGGATCGAACATAAAACCTTTTTGCGGCCACGCGCCGGCAAGGAGCACCAATTTGGCCGTACGCGGCGCATAATGATGTTTCAGCTTGCCCGGCGAATCCGGCTGTTCTTGAATTGACAGATCGAAAGCGATATCTCCGATGCAACGCTCTATGTCTTCGGCGGCCAGTCCACCCGCGCGCACAACGGTCGGAATCGGGCGCGTCGTATCCACGATTGTCGACTCAACGCCGACCCGGGAGCTGCCCCCGTCAAGAATAATGGCAACCGCGTCGCCCAGTTGTTCCTGGACATGCTGCGCATTGGTCGGGCTCAATTTGCCGAACGCATTGGCACTGGGCGCCGCGATCGGAACGGTGGCCCCTTTCACCAAATCCAGCGCGACCGGATGGCTCGGCATGCGCACGGCAACGGTGCCGAATCCCGCAGTCACGATATCGGGTACGGCTTCCGTTTTGGGCACTATCAGCGTCAGCGGCCCGGGCCAAAACTCTCGCGCAAGACGGCCGACAACTTCGGCATCCATGCGCGCCACCCTGCGCGCCATATCTATGTCTGCCACGTGCACGATCAGCGGATCAATCAGGGGTCTGTGTTTCGCCTTGAAAATTTTCGCAACCGCGACCGGATCCAATGCATTGGCGCCCAAACCATATACGGTTTCGGTTGGGAATGCCACTATACCGCCCGCTTTGATCACTTGGGCAGCGCGTGCGATGTTTTCGGAAGATGCCGGAACAATCATGTTTAAAAGTATAACACTCCCGTCAAACGGGAGTGTTATACGTCTTTTTCCGGAATGTCCGTTTACTGGATATTGACTCCGATCGCCTGCAGCGCGGCGTTGATCTGGTTCAACACATCCTGCATTTTTTGAATCATATTCACGACCTGCGTACGCATGCGCAGCAACTGGTCGGAAGTTTCGGAAGTTCCTGATGCGACCGGCACCGGCGTAACGCTGGGCGTAATCGGCCCGCCGGTGATCGCGAACCCGGCGTCCGACGTGTCGGATGAGCGAAACGCGCTTACGCGGATTTGATAATCCGGCGCCTGCGGAATGGACTGCGGAATAGTCCAATCAAAAGATCCTGCGCTGGATCCGGGCTGATTGCTGACCGTCGTATCGCCGACATGGGCAACCACGCGCATAGCGGAAGATC
>JAKALE010000048.1 GCA_021813305.1 bacterium | reverse complement strand
CTCACGTTTCTGGATCCAACCGCGGATCCGCAAGGCAGCGGCTATCAGGTCAATCAAGCGCTCATCGGTATCGGATCCGGCGGTGTTTTCGGTGTCGGACTCGGACATTCGCGGCAAAAGTTTTCCTTCCTGCCGGAAACAATGGGGGATTCGATTTTTGCGATCTGGGCGGAAGAAACGGGATTCGCCGGAGTATCAGTTCTCCTGGTGCTTATCGGACTCCTGATCTGGCGCGGTTTTACCGCGGCGCGCTACAGCAAAGATCTCTATTCTAAGTTGCTTGCTTCAGGCGTCACGTGCTGGATCGCCGGGCAGGCGTTGTTCAACATCGCGGCAATTTCCGGGCTTATTCCGCTTTCCGGAATTCCGCTTCCGTTTTTCAGCTATGGCGGATCCGCGCTCATCAGCATTCTCGCCGCGTACGGCTTACTGCTCAACGTCTCATGCTATACCGTAAAAAAATAACATCATGACGGATACCCGGCAGGATTTTTCGAGAAAGATGATCGTTGCCATCAACGAACATCTTGGATCGTGGGAACTCACGAATGTCGTAGGGCATATCGCCGCGTTTCTGGGAAATAAAATGCGCCAACCATTCGACACGGGAGACTGTTTCGTCTCGCGGGACGGATTCAAATTTCCGCGCAATTCCCAATATCCTATTGTCGCCCTGAAAGCATCCGAAAAAGAGCTTCGCGAACTGACGAAAAGGGTCGCCGAATCGAATACTGTATGGGTCATCTATACCCGGGATATGATCGACCTGACGGACGACCAGGAACTTGAAAAACGGTTCGCTTCAAAGGATTCCGGTTCGATGAATCTGCTCGGCATCGGCATTTTCGGAACAAAACAAGAGTTAAAGCCCCTGACCGATTCGTTTCCTCTGTGGAAATAATGCGTTATTGGTTTCCGTGGTAGAATAAAGGCATCAATTTCCCCCTGAACCCATAGTATTTAGAGAAGACACAATCCATGAACCCCCTTAATTTATTGGGTTTTACGCTTAAAATCCGAGTGGTTCTAACCGGAGGAGGCACTGGAGGCCACGTATTCCCTTTATTGGCTGTTGCGGATGAATTGCAGGCCTTGCAGGAAAAGAACGATTTCAGGCTTGAACTTTATTATATCGGGCCGATCACCGGACCGGTTTCGTTCGATCCTCAGCTCTTCGAACAAAAGGGCATACGCGTCATTCCCATCACCGGATCAAGCCCCGCCAACACAAACAACCCGTTCGAGAAATTCGTAAGTTTTTTGCAGAACGTTTCGGGATTCGTCCAATGCCTGTGGCACCTCTGGGCGATCATGCCGGATACGGTATTCTCCAAGGGCGGCTTCGGCGCAGTGCCCGTATTGGGCGTCAGTTTTCTATATCGCATCCCGATCCTTATCCATGAATCGGATGCGATTCCCGGGAAAGTCAACGAGACGTCGAAAAAAATAGCGTCGCGCATCGCTGTTTCGTTCCAGAAATCAGCGCCGTATTTCCCGTATGAACGTACGGCCGTCGTCGGCACTCCGACGCGCAAAGTTTTTTTCGAAAAACAGGACAAAACCAATGCATTGGATGCGTTCAAATTCACGCCCGACTTGCCGGTCCTGTTCATCTATGGCGGATCCCAGGGAGCCCAGGCACTCAATGAACTGATATTGGATCTTCTGCCGCAATTGGTCGAAAAATACCAGATTATCCACCAATGCGGCACACGCAACTATCCGACCGTTTCACAGGAATCCGATTTCATGCTGAAGAACAACCAATACCGCGACCGATACCGTTTATACGGATTCATGGACGAACAGCAGGCGCACAGCGCGTATACAAGCGCGGATCTGATTGTGTCGCGCGCAGGGAGTGCGAATATTTTCGAAATCGCGGCGACGCGCACCCCGGCGATTCTGATTCCGTTTCCGTACGCCGCCCAGGATCATCAACGGGAAAACGCATATGCATATGCGTCATCAGGGGCTGCCGTCGAACTTGAGGAAGGAAATGTAAAGCAGAACATCCTGCTGGTTCAAATTACAAGCCTTATGCAAAGCGATGCGAAACGCGAAGCCATGCGCCAGGCGGCAACCGAATTCGCCAAACCCGATGCGGCGCTGACCGTCGCAAAAGAATTGCTCGTAATGTCGGGCGAAGAATTGAAATAATAACGCCATGAGCTCCGCATACCAATCAAAACTCGAGGGAATGGACGGGAAAATCCGCGTGCGGATGGCTCCGTCTCCGACCGGTTTTTTGCATATCGGTACGGCCCGGACAACGCTTTTCAATTGGCTGTTCGCGCGCTCGCAAGGCGGATCCTTCATTCTCCGCATCGAAGACACGGATAAAGAACGCTCGACCAAACAGTTCGAGGAGAACATTTTACACGGTCTGCGCGCGCTCGGATTCGATTGGGATGAAGGCCCCGACGTCGGCGGACTATATGGTCCGTACCGGCAATCCGAACGGATTCCCGTATATAAAAAATACCTTGAACTGCTGCTCGCGAAAGACAAGGCTTACCGGTGCTTCTGCACTAAAGAAGAGCTCGAAGCGCAGGCGCAGGAAATGACCTCGCGCGGGGAAATTCCGCATTACCGCGGAACGTGCAGCAATCTCAGCAAGGAACAAATCGAAGCGAACGTTGCAAAAAGCAAACCGTCCGTCATCCGCGTGCGCATGCCCGGGAGAAAGATATCCTTTGACGACATGATTCGCGGAAAGGTCACGTTCGATACCTCGTTGTTCGGAGACATCATCATAGCGAAAACGACAGACGAACCGCTATATAACTTCGCGGTCGTCGTAGACGACTATGAAATGAAAATCACGCACGTGATACGGGGCGAAGAACACCTTTCCAACACGCCCAAACAAATCGTTCTGCAGGAAGCGTTGGGTTTCCCGCAAATCCGGTTTGCGCATCTTCCGCTCATCCTTGATTCTGACCGCACGAAACTTTCGAAACGCAAAGGCACGACAACGAGCGTCGACGAATATTTCCAGGAGGGATATGTTCCGGAAGCGCTTATCAACTTCATCGCGCTTCTGGGATGGCATCCGTCGGGAGACAAGGAACTTTTCACCCTTGATGAACTGATCAAGGAGTTTTCCATCAACAGGGTCCAAAAAACCGGAGCCGTATTCAACGCCAAACGCCTGGACTGGCTCAACAATTACTACCTGCGCAAAAAAACCGCGAAAGAACTGGTTGCCCTTGCGGAACCGTTCTACGAAAAGGCGGGGCTTATGCATTCGACAAAACCCGGGACATACCGAACCATCGATGATTCCGACGCATTTGACGGTGCGTACGTCGAGCAGGTGATCGGGCTGGCGCTCGAACGCGCGCAGAAGCTCTCGGACTTTCCGGAACTCACCGACTTCTTTTTCGCAATCCCGTCGTACGAATCGAAATTGTTGCAATGGCGCGACATGTCCCTTGAACAAGTAAAGCTCAAGCTCGGCGCGATTTCGCAGGCTTTGCAAGGACTGGACGCCGCGGCATTCACCAAAGAAACGGTCAGTGATCGCATCGCAACGCTTTACGGAGCGGATCGCGGAGAAATTTTATGGCCGCTGCGCGTCGCGCTGTCAGGGAAACAATTTTCTCCAGGGCCGTTTGAAATCGCCGCAATATTGGGCAAAGAACGGGTGATGGAACGCATCAAGACTCCAAATCGGCGAACAATGCATCCGTATTCTCAAACGTCTTGACGTTACGGCGATTGGCGATATCGTCCATGGCTCGGCGCGTTTCTGCATTGGGCATGGAGACCGGAAAGGGCAGACCCTTTTGCAATACCACCTGTTTTAAGAAGATTGTTACGGCCTGTGTAGTTGTCAGCCCGAGATCATCCAATGTCTTTTCAGTTTTTCGTTTCAAATCTGGATCCACTCGTATGGTAATTGTGGAACTTTTATTCATGTCAGACTCCTTATGTACTGCAATTGTAGTACATCTTTCAATAATATTCAACCCTCGAAATTTATTTTAAAGGCCCTGTCCGTTCGTAGAACAAATTCATGATGGTCTGGCCCAGTTTCTCCGAATCGTGCCGCCAGGGATGATCCTCATCGAGCAGGTCGGCGCAATAGGCGCGGGTGTCCGAAAGCGTTCGTTGGTCGGCGCGCACCCACTCGGTCCCGGAGGGAAGCGGAGCGGAATAATTGTCGTTGCACAGCACCACGTCGAACAAGTCCTCGCCGATGTGTTGCTCCAACGCACGGACATGGTCATAGCAGGAATACTCGTCCG
>JAKALE010000047.1 GCA_021813305.1 bacterium | reverse complement strand
TTGCAATAACCTATGGACGTACCCAAATTGCAACCCGAACAAGTCATTATGACGCGCCGCAGACCTTCTTCGCCGGTGCTCTTGGTCATGGCGCTTATTTTGTCCGTCGGCTTGTTTTTGGTAGGGTACATCGTGTTCATCAAGCCTGATACCGGCCCGGCAGCGGCTCTGTTCGCCAAGGCGTTTCCTTCCCAGTCAGGACTCATTCAACTTGAACAGATTGATTTGGATATCAATGGCGTGGTTTCCAATCCTGTATTCAGCCAGCTCAAGGAATACGGGCCGATTCCGCTCCAGCTTCCCGCGCTCGGAAAGCCAAATCCGTTCATTTAGTTTCAGGTTCCGCAAGCCAATTAACCGCGCACAGCAATGTCTGTTTCTTTTGACCTTATCGAATCGCTGATCCAGCAGAAACGTCTTTCGAAAACCGACGCAGACCGCATCCAGAACGACGCCAAACGCCGCGGCGTTGACGTTGAGCTGGTGCTCAATGAATCCGGCGTGGTCGCCGAAGACGATATCGTCGCACTGAAGGCGAAAGCGACCGGGCTTCCCTCGAAGCTCTTCGCCAAGGACGAGGCTGTTCCCAAGGAAGTGCTTTCGCTTATTCCCCAGGAATCCGCGCGGTTCTATCAGATGATGTGCTTTGCCAAGGACAAATCGACCATGTCCGTTGGCATGGTGCATCCGGAGAACACCAAGGCGCAGGACGCCCTGCAGTTCATCGCCCAAGGACTTGGGGTGACGCTCAAATTCTTCGTGATCCGTTACAGCGATTGGACACGGTTCGTTTCCGGATACAGTTCGTTCGGGGAAGCGATCGCGGCATCCTTATCATCATTGAAGGGACAGCAGCAGGAAAAGAATTATATGCCCGGGCACGTGACCATCAGTTTCGACAATATGCAGTCGATCAAGAGCGAAGAAACGCCGATCATCAAGATCGTTTCCGATATCATGCGCCACGGCATCAGCGAGCATGCGTCCGATATTCACATCGAGCCGGAGCCTGCGCGCGTGCGCGTGCGCTACCGCATCGACGGCGATCTTGCGTCGGCCCTGTACCTTCCGCTCGAAGTGCACCAGGCGATTTTGTCGCGTATCAAGATCATGGCGAATATCAAAATCGACGAGACACGCGTTCCCCAGGACGGACGATTTTCCGGCATGGTGGACGGCAAACAGATCGACTTTCGCGTAGCAACGTTTCCGACCGCCAACGGCGAGAAGGTCGCGATCCGCATTTTGGATCCGAGCGTGGGTCTTATGTCATTGGAGGAACTCGGATTTTCCCCCTGGAACTTCGAGAAAGCGAAACTCGCACTCAAAAAACCGTTCGGCATGATTTTGGTGACCGGCCCGACAGGATCAGGAAAATCAACGACGCTGTATGCCATGCTTCAGGCCATGAATCAGGATGGCGTGAATATCGTGACATTGGAGGATCCGATCGAATATTTCGTGCCCGGCATCAACCAATCCCAGGTCATTCCGGAAATCGGCTATACGTTTGGATTCGGATTGCGCTCGATTCTGCGTCAGGATCCCAACGTCGTCATGGTAGGGGAAATCCGCGACCAGGAAACCGCGGAACTTGCGGTGCATGCGGCATTGACCGGCCATGTTATGCTTTCGACCTTGCACACGAACAATGCCCTGGGAACCGTTCCTCGTCTGATCGATTTGCAGGTGCAACGCTTTTTAATCCCTTCGACGCTGAATATCATTATTTCCCAGCGCCTGGTCCGCAAGCTCTGCGATAATTGCAAAAAGCCGGTCCAGGCATCCGGCGAGGCAGAAAAAGCGATTATCGATGCTCTGTCCGCGTTGCCTGAGGATATCAAGGCACAATTGCCGTATAAGAAACCATATACGCTCTACGAACCGGTCGGATGTGATGTATGCAAAGGTAAAGGGACCAAGGGAAGGTTGGGTGTGTACGAGCTTTTGGTCATGACACCGGAAATGGAGTCACTCATTCTGTCGGGTACCAGTGACGCGAAATTGCCCGACGAGGCGCGCCGGCAAGGCATGACCACCATGCGCCAAGAAGGCGTGCTCCAGGCATTGGCAGGAAAAATATCGTTTGCGGAAGTCGTGAAGGAAACAGCATAAAACAAGATGGATCAGGATTATAAAATCAAAATCGGGCAATATTTGGAACTTGCGCAATCGCAGGGAGCGTCCGACTTGCATATGGGCGTGGGCCGCAGGCCGACGCTGCGCATCGACGGTAACCTCGTGCAGCTCACCAAGGAGCCGATTTTCGTCAAGGAAGACATGGACGGGGTGATCAAAGTGCTGCTCAACGAGGATCAGCGCAAGCAGTTTGAAGAGGAAAAGGAGATCGACTTCGGATATTCGCACGAAGAAAAAATCCGCTGCCGATGCAACGTGTACCTGCAGCGCGGCATGATTACGGTCGCCATTCGCCTGATTCCGTTTCAGATCAGGAGCGTTGAAGAGCTGGGTCTGCCGCACGTGATCCATGAATTCGCGAAGATCAGCCAAGGATTCTGCTTGATCGTGGGTCCCGCGGGGAACGGAAAATCGACGACCTTGGCGGCGCTCATCGATGAGGTCAATCACAAGCGCTTCGACCACATCATCACGATCGAAGATCCGATCGAATACGTGTTCGATCAGGACCGCTGCCTTATTGATCAGCGCGAAATCGGGTTCGACACCATGTCGTTCAATCGCGCCCTGCGTTCTGCATTGCGCCAGGATCCTGACGTGCTCATGGTGGGCGAAATGCGTGATCCGGAAACCATGTCCATCGCGCTCACTGCCGCGGAGACCGGCCACTTGGTGTTTTCGACTCTGCATACGAACAACGCCGCGCAGACCATTGACCGCATTATCGACAGTTTCCCGTCCGCGCAGCAGGGCCAGATCCGTTCGCAGCTTGCCTCGACTATCGTGGGCGTTGTTTCCCAGCGGCTTATTCCGCGCATCGAGGGGGGGCGTGTGCCGGCAACCGAAGTCATGCTTGCCAATGCCGCCGTACGCAACTTGATCCGCGAAGACAAGGTCTATCAGGTCGATCTGGTCATTGAGACGTCGTTGGACAAGGGCATGGTCTCTTTGAATCGGTCATTGGTGGACCTCGTGCGAAGAAGGGAGATCTCCGAGGAAAGCGCGTATCTGTACTCGGTGAATCCTGCCGAGCTTAAGAACTTTTTGGGCGCAACCACGAGCTTTACGCAAAACCTGCAAGGGAATACTATGTAAAAGGCATGAAATTTTCGTACAGCGCAAAAAATCAGAAAGGCGAGATCGTAAGCGGAATGCTCGAGGCCGCGCACCAGGATGCGGCAATCACTGTGCTTCAGCAGGCAGGACTCATCGTGCTCAAGATTACCAAGAAAGAAGAGTCGTCCTGGTATGCGCAGGTTTTGACCCAGTTTCAGACCGTCGGGCTGAAGGATATTTCCATCTTTACCAGACAGCTCTCGACGCTGTTGGAGGCGCAGGTGTCGCTGGTTGACGCGCTTCAGACCGTGTATAACCAGACGAGCCATCCGGTGCTCAGGGATGTGATATTCGACGTTTACTCGGACATCCAAGCCGGTATCTCGTTTTCCGACTCTTTGGGAAAGCAGGAACGCGTATTCACGCTGTTTTACGTGAATATGGTGAAAGCCGCGGAGATTACCGGCAGGCTTGATTCCGCGCTCCAGTATCTTGCGGATTATTACGAGCAGCAGGCATATGTGAATGATAAGGTGAAAGGCGCCATGATGTACCCCGCGTTCATCATCGGCTTGTTCGTAGTCGTGATCAGTATCATGGTGACCGTGGTTATTCCCCAGCTTGGCAGCGTGCTCCTGGAAAGCGGCGTGACCATCGACCAGATGCCACTCATGACTCAGATTTTGTTCGGCGTGGGAACATTTTTCCAGAATTATTCATTGTTGGCAGGTTCGATCGTTTTGATTGCTGGATTCTTCCTGGTTCGGTATTTTCTTACCGAAGAAGGGAAGCTTCTGGTGAGCACGCTTGCGCTTCATGTGCCGATCATTGGAACGTTTCTGCGCCAGGTGTACGTGTCGCGGTTCGCCGAGACATTGAGTGTGTTGCTCAAGGGCGGCATTCCGGTCGCCTCGGCTCTTGAAATCACTGCTGCGGTGGTCGGCAGCGTGTATTACGAAGAAGTTATCAATAATGTTGCCAAGGGTGTGCGCCAGGGAGAGACCATTTCCGGCGTGCTTGTCCAGTATCCTGAATTTTTTCCCGCGCTCGTGTCCCAGATGGTC
>JAKALE010000046.1 GCA_021813305.1 bacterium | reverse complement strand
ACGTGGCGTTCGTGTTTTTCGTGCCGTGTTTCTGAGCAATGACGATACCCTCAAAAAAGGTGGTGCGCCATTTGTCTTTTTCCGGCACTTTGTACCATACCTTGAGCCGCATACCGGCCTTGATTACGGGCAAATCAGTGCGCAAAGATTCCTGTTGCTGTGCAATGAGTTTTACGTGTGTCATACGGATGTTGAATGCAGTGCGTTTACTATATCACGAGGGCGCTTTAAAGGCAAGGATCATCCGATGGGGACCAACTTGTCGAGAAAACCTTGCAACGGCTCGGGGAGCGGTGCTGCATACGAATAGGTCGTTCCTTGGTACGAAAACGAAAGCGTCGCGGCGTGCAAAAAGACTCTGCCTAGTATTTTGCGGTATTGCTCGGATGTCGCGCCGCCGTATAGATAATCGCCCAGGATCGGATGTCCTGCTGCGGCGCAGTGCACGCGCAATTGATGGGTCCTGCCGGTCAAGGGATGAAGCGAGAGAAGCGTGAGGGGCATGCCGTTGCGCAGCACGGTGTCTTCGAGCGTCTGCATCACGCGCCATTCGGTTTGAGCCGGCCTGACCATTTGGTGTTCGCGGGGCCTGGTCGTACGTTTGGTTCCTTCGCGCGATTTTGCAATCGGACGGACAATGGTGCCGGACGGCTGCGGCATTTTTCCCCATACCAGCGCTTGATAGGTTTTTTCAACCGAACGGGACTGGAATTGCCGTTTGAGCTCATCGAATGCCGCTTGGGTTTTTGCAATAACCATGACGCCTGATGTTTCCTTGTCCAGGCGGTGCACGATGCCGTATTTTTTTTCCTGCGAGTAGGGATCGACGATTGCTGTTGTCTGGGGATACGCATCGGCAAGCCATCCCGCAACGGTTCCTGTTACGGGATCGTTCGGACGCGCCGGGTGCATGAGTACGCCCGCCGGCTTGTCGATCACCGCGAAATCGTCATTCTCAAAAATGATTTTTGGCGTTGATGCATCCATGGTGAGTGGGCGATACAGGATTCGAACCTGTGACCTCTTCAATGTCAATGAAGCGCTCTAACCAGCTGAGCTAACCGCCCGTGCCTGTCCAGTATAACAGATTTGCGCAAACACTCAAAAGGCCTATGCGTTGGACGAATAATGTCCGCCTTTTTCCAGCACGTAGTTTTGGATTTCTTGGGCAATGGATTGGTCGATCAAGGGTAAAGTAATGGTCGATTCGTCCCCGAAGCGTTGTCCCTCTCCTTCCCCCAAGAGTGTGATCACGATCGTGCTGATGCCGAACATTTGTTCGAACACGCCCCGATCAAGATTCACTTCCTTGATTCTGCGGTACGGAATGCCGACTTCGGTTTGCGTCAGCACGCCGCGTTTGACGCGGAAATTTTCCGGTTCAAGGATAACGCCATAGTGCTGGTATTCCAGATATGCGGCAAGGCAGATGAAAAACGTGAATCCGATTACCGCGACCAGGCCGAAGCTGAGCACGGTATCCATGAAACTTCCCAGCACGTCAGGGACGGAACTGCGGAGCGCAGCAAGCGCAATCAATCCCAAAAACAGGACGACAATGCCCATGGCCCGTTTGAAAATAAGCAAGGCGAGCGTTTTTTGCCCCAGAGGAAAGTAGGTTCTGATGTCCTGGGTTGGTTGCGTTTGTCCCATTGGCTGCTGGGGTTGTGGTTGCGACTGGGGTTGTGGTTGTGCAATAGGTTGTTGGTCCATGGTTTTCCGATATTGTACGCACAGATGCCCCCTCGGGCAAGCCCTAAAAACCTGTTGAAAACCGAGTACAGTTGCGTGGTACACTGATGCGAATAAAATAGGATTTGTCCTATGCCAACGGCAAAACAAAAGAAACCTAAAGTAAGAGTATCAACTAACAAACCAAGCCTAAGGGTTTCAGCAGTGAAACCAACTACTACACTTCAAACCACGGCATGCGATTGCGCTTTAGGCGTGTGCACGTGCACGACATGCGTATGCCAGTGCACGGAAAAAGAGTGCAAGTGCGTGTGCAAATAGAACAAACAACCATTTTTAATCAAAGAGAAGCGCATGGCGCTTCTCTTTGATTTTTTCGTATCTGGGTGACCGATGGGATTCGGACCCACGATCTCCAGGGCCACAACCTGGCGCTTTAACCGGACTAAGCTACGGCCACCATCAGCTGTTTAGCGGGAAACAGACTGAACTATGATAAGCGCAATCACGGTAATTGTAAACAGCCACGCGATGGTCATCATGAGCATGGCGATCGCTTGTTTTTTCGCGCCTTCGAGAAACAGGATCGCCGGCTTGCCTAATATCAAAAGCCCCGTGACCGCGGCGGACAAAACAAAAAGCATAAGAAGCGCCGCAAGGGAAAGCGTCGACGGACCCTTTCCGAAAAACATCGGTGCATTGGCCATAAAAAATGCAACCGCGATGACGTAGAGCGCGGTGCCGACCGCATGAATGAAACTTGCCAGGATCGGGTTGATTTTTTTCATGGATTGGATTTTCGCTTAATTGTTCCAATATCGTAGTATAGTACATATATGTATTTGGAACACAAGAAACTGGCATTGGGCATCGGCCTGGGCGGCATTGCGCTTTTGGCTTCGTTCGACATGCTTGGCACGTCCCCGTTTCGGACAAAGCTTGCCGCGCTAACGCCGACTGCTGCCGTAACGCCAAGCGCGTTTTCGATTGCGACTCGGCCGATCGACTTTGTGTTCGGCGGCGATGTCATGTTGGGCAGAACAGTCGGATATCTTGCGCAAAAGCGGTCGGATTATTCCTATCCGTTTCGCGATATCGCGACGGAATTCGCGTCTTCGGACGCAAATTCCGTGAATCTTGAGTCGCCGATTTTTGTCGGCTGCATACCGTCTGCCTCAGCAAGCATGCGGTTTTGCACCCAACCGGGCTTTGCGCAGACGATGGCAGGGGTCGGTATCAAGGTCGTGTCGTTCGCGAACAATCATATGATGGATGACGGTGCGCAGGGCGTGCGCGATACCAACGGGCTATTGTCCGGCGTTGGCGTCAATGTGGTCAATGACGCGTCTTCGACCATCGAAACGGTTGCCGGCAGGCGCGTGGGATTCGTATCGTTCAACATGACCTGGGGCAATGTATCCGATGCGCAAGTCGAAAAACTCATTGCGGATACCAAAAGCAAATCGGACTTTGTCATTGTGAACTTTCACTGGGGTCAGGAATACCAGACCGCGCCGGACACGGACCAAGTTCGCATCGGGCATCTTGCCATCGATGCAGGGGCGGATGTCGTGATCGGGACTCATCCTCATGTGCTTGAGCCCGTGGAGCAATATAAAGGCAAATATATTTTCTATTCACTTGGCAATCTTGTGTTCGATCAGTTTTGGTCCGAAGCAACCAGGGAAGGTGCACTGGTTCGCCTGCATTGGTATCCGGATAGCGGCGCGATAATGTATGATATCGTGCCGTTGTATATCGCCGGCGACGGCGCGCCGCACATCCTGGATCGGGACGCCACGACGACCGCACGAATTATGCAGGCTTTGAAACCAACGCTTTGAATTCCGGCTTTGCATCGGATATGATGATGCAAGCGGGCTGTAGTCCCGACGCTACGGTCGGGGTCCCGACTTGTACGTCGGGATGTAATGGTTCACAAGAAAATATCGGGCTGTAGTACAGGGGTAGTATGCGTGCTTTGGGAGCACGAGATCCGAGTTCGAGTCTCGGCAGCCCGACCAGCTCCCCGTAGCTCAATGGATAGAGCAGCGCTCTTCTAAGGCGAGGATGGGGGTTCGATTCCTCCCGGGGGGACACAAAAATTTCTAATGCCTAATATCTCATCGCCAATTTCTATTTTGACCTTTTCGTTTTTATGTTAAAGATGCAGTTTACTTTGGCGTCAGCGCAAGAAGCAAAACAAACAGGAAAGCTTAAGGAGTGGACAATCGATTTTTTGCGCGCAGAAGGAAACAATGAAAAGTTGGCAGGATATTTGGAATAGGAAGAACATGCTTGGTGCGATTTACTTGAGTATCCGCTTGCACAGTTGAAACGCGAAATGGGTCCCGAACCCGGATTGGCATTTCATGAGGATGCCGGGCGATGGGAGCAGAGGGTGGAATCATTTCGAGAAGATATTGCGCGTGGATATATACCGCCTCCCCTGATTGTCACGGATTTTTGGCAAGGCATCCATATATCGGATGGCGCACATCGTTACGAAGCTTTGTTGCGAAACAATCTTTCTTCGTATTGGACGGTTTTCTTTTTGAAAAGCAACGAGAATGTCGGCCGCGTTTTAGCCGCAGTATCTTGACCGGCGAATGATGCTATACTGAACA
>JAKALE010000045.1:4033-4380 GCA_021813305.1 bacterium | reverse complement strand
TCGGATTTGGGGGGCAAGACAAGCCGATGCTCATGCGCAGTCACGGCGATTCGTCGTATCTGTACATCTTGATGCCGCTTCGGATATAGCAAGACGTACATTGCGTTGTTGATATCAGAACACGCCTGCGACGCGGGCGTGTTCTGATATGCGGGTGCATGGATTATGCCCTACGGTTGCCCCTGAAGCACGAGGCTTGCTTGGACCCTGTTGTTCTGCGCGTCAAAAGCAGTCACGAGCACAGTGTTTGTTTGCTGAATATTCTGCGGCGCGAAAAACAAGGAATATGTATTATCCGAGGAAGGCGAGAAGCTGATGATGTGCTGGCCATTGAACGACAAATCGAC
>JAKALE010000045.1:0-4023 GCA_021813305.1 bacterium | reverse complement strand
CCGTGAACGATACCTTGAGTGACGCGCCGCTCTGGAGGATGGTTGCGGCCGAAGGTTCTATGAATTGAATTCCCGATTGGGGAGCTGGTGACGGCGATGCTTGGGAAAATGCTTTTGATAAATCCAGGGATGATGCATTCTCGGATAGCCATGTCTGCACGCTGTATTCCCAATGTTGGTATTGGGGATCCGCGGCCGGATCCTGGGGCGCGGGGCCAAGGGGATCGTCCTTGTTGACCCAATACAGAATGTCGTGAATCTGCGGTCCGGACGGTGTTTGCCCGACATAGTTATTATCAAGCATTGGTTTTTGCGAATCCGTATACTGGTCGGGCGTGAACGACTCATTCGGGAACTGGGGCAAAGCTTGCTTCATGAAGTCGTTCCAGATCGGCGCGGCAGCGAATCCTCCGGCGCCGCCCTTGTGCATGGGGGAGTAGTTGTTATTGCCGACCCAGACGCCGGCAACCAAGGTTGGCGAGTATCCGATTGTCCATGCGTCCCGGTAGTCCTGGCTGGTTCCGGTTTTTGCGGCAACGTCGTATCCCGGAACCGTCAATGGCCCGTTGGGCGCGAATGTCGGGTATCTGCTTTTGTCGTCCGACAGCACGTCATTGAGCACGCGGACGTATTGGGGGTCGAAGACCTGCTGGGGTTGCGTGTTGGATTGATAAAGCGTCGCGCCGTTCGCGTCGGTGATCTTCAGGATCGCCACTTGGGGATTGAGCGTACCTTCCTGGCTGAACACGCTATATGCACCGACCATATCCAAAAGCCGAACTCCTCCTCCTCCCAAAATAAGGGGCAGGCCGTAGTATTGCGGATCCTGGTTCAATGTTGTGATGCCAAAGCTCTGGGCGACCTGAATGGCTTTGTCGACGCCGACCAGATAGAGCAATTTGACTGATGGCACGTTCAGCGATTGGGCAAGGCTTGAGCGCAAGGAAACAGGTCCGCGGAACTTCATGTCGTAGTTGGTCGGGTGGTAGCAATCGGTTGGTTTCATGCCCGGCCCCGGAGTCATGTCCGCGTTGCAGCGCGCATTGAATTCGGTCGGCACGTCGAAAAGCATCGTATCGGGCGTATATCCCATGGAGAACGCTTTTAGGTATACGAACGGCTTGAATGACGATCCGGGTTGTCTTGTTTGCAACGCGACATTCACGTTTCCATTATGCGCCGTGTCGAAATAGTCGCGCGATCCCGCCATGGCGAGGATTTCGCCGGTTTTTGGATTCTGGGCGACAAGCGCTGCGTTATCCGCGTGCCAATTCACATCATTGCGCGCCGCTCCGTCGGCGACCGCTTTTTCCGCGATCTGCTCAAGATTCCAATCCAGAGAAGTAATAATATTGAGTCCGCTTGTCTGGATATAGGAATCGTTGTAGATCGAGTCGAGAAGGGAACGCACGTAGAACACGAAATGTGGCGCTTTGATGCTGTATTGCACTTTAGCGAACGGCAACGGCTCCGCTTTTGCCTGATCGGCTTGTTGTTGGGTGATCCATCCGAGTTGCGCCATGCGGTCCAAAATGTAGCTTTGGCGTTGTTTCATCTCGTCGGTATGCACGCCGTAGGGGGACAGGCGGGACGGCGCGTTCGGAAGCGCGGCAAGAAGCGCCGCTTGGGCAAGATCAAGGTCCTTGGCGTGTTTTTCGAAAAACGTCTGGCTTGCCGCCTCGATGCCGTACGTGTTCGATCCGTACGGAATCTGGTTCAGATACAAGGCAAAAATCTGATCCTTCGACATGATTTGCTCGAGCTTCACCGCAAGCGCGATTTCTTTGATTTTCCGCACGATCGTGCGCTGATCGGTCAGGAATGCGTTTTTGACCAGCTGCTGCGTGATCGTGGATCCTCCTTGGATCGTGGTTCCCCTGAGGAGTGGGTTGATAATGACGCCGCGGATCATGGCCTTGATGTCATAGGCCGGGTGCTGATAAAAACTATCGTCTTCGGCAGCCAAAGTCGCTTTGCGCACGACATCGGGGATGTCGGAAAACGGAATGATGGTTCTCCGTTCCTCGCCGCTTATTTCATACAAAAGCACGCTGCCGGTGCGGTCCCAAATTTTCGTCGACTGGGTGACTATATGCGCAGCGATCGTGTCGGGGTTTGGCAGGGAAATGACAAGGGAAACGATCCAAATGCCTGCACCCACGAATCCGCAGAATCCAAGCACAAGCACCATTATGAGGGGTTTTTTAAAGAATGGTTTGTGCTCGTTGTGCGGAGAATGGTCTGTCATATGCGTCCATTGTAGCGCGTTTGGCGTTTGTTGTGGATACGGGCTTGACACGAACGAACTCGTTGCTACAATGTCCATTACATTCGTCTATGCGAAACCAGTCAGTGTCCATGTATCCGATTTGCCGCTGGAACCTCTTTGTCACTATGAGGGCTGGTTTTCGTATATAGAATTCGATTTTATAAAACTTTGAAAACCAGCCCGACCTCAGGGCTGGTTTTTAGTTTTTGTTCTTTGACAGGTGCATTACTTCCGGGCCAGGGCGCGCAAACGCTTTGCTCCGGGAGCGATGCCTATGAGAATAAAAAAAGATCATTCGGCCACCTCTTTGTCTGCTCTCTTCGCGCGCGCCAAGCAAAAAGGGAAAAAGATAAAGAAGCTGCGCAAACAAAAACGGAAAAAGCCCCGCCATCGTGCGGGGCAAGGGGAAGCCGGTATCTTTCTGGGAAGGAAAAATACTCTCAGACAGATGCTGGTTTCGAAAAGCCTGCATAAAGCAGACGCCAGCGAATATAGGAGTGACCATGGTTTCGGCTGAAGTAACGCATGTTTTATCAACGTGTTTTGTTCTTAAGACTGGCGGACAAGAGTATCAAGTTACCGAGCACGATAATGCATTTGAATCTTTAGTGGGATGTCAAGAGGGAGATACCGTGCAGGTAAAAATAGAGGGAGGAAAAATCATTGAAGCGAAGCGTTAACTCACTTCATGTATTCGGGCGGATATCATCCGCCCGAATACGAGTACGTTTTGTCGTTTGGAACATGATTATTGCTTTTGACCAAAGGGCAATAATCATATTCCAGATTGCAAGAGCAGCAGGACAATCTGGAAAATCGTATCGAAAGGAGGAACAAAGCCATGCAACCCAAATGGTTTGCTGGGCGGTCGGACGGCGATGGGAATGGTCCTGTCACTCCCGGCCCGATTGATCCTGGTCAAACGTCGAATCCTGACCAATATTAGGAATTCGCGCGCGCCAGGGCAATAAAAGAACAGAGGCAGGCTAATGGTTTGGACCGCCTACCTCTGTTCTCGAACAGTATAACGCCATAGAGGCGGAATGAAAATAATCCAATACCCATGGACCGGCTTTATAAGCAATTATTGTCTGAATTTCTTTCGTTTCGGAGCATTTCCACGGATCCGCAATTTGCGCCTGAAATTGCGAAAACCGTGGCATGGCTCAAAGAAACATTCGAAGCGCGTGGATTCGCGGTGAACGTCGTCGAAGGATACGACAATCCGTTGGTCGTCGCGACCTATACGGTTGATCCGTCGTACAAGACCGTTTTGGTGTACGGTCATTACGACGTGCAACCTGCATCTGGCGATGAAGGATGGCACAGTGATCCGTTTACGCTTTCCGAGCGTTCGGGAAGGATCTACGGCAGAGGCGTGATCGATAATAAGGGGCAGCACCTGGTGCATGCCGTGAATATTTTCGAACATATCCAAAACAGAACGCTCGGATATAACGTAGTTTTCTTTATCGAAGGAGGAGAAGAAATCGGATCCCCTCATCTTGAACAGTTTATGCATGACCACAAGGATCTGGTCAGGAGCGATTTCGTGTTGCTCTCCGATGGCGAGATGTTATCCGGCACACCCGTGATCGAAAGCGGATTTCGCGGCGTCTTTAACGGCCTGCTTACTGTTCAGGTCGGCACGGCTGATTTGCACTCCGGTACGTACGGCGGCATTGCTCCGAACGCGATCCATGAGTTGGCGAAGATTATTGCCGGCCTCTACAGGACTGATAACACGTAGATCG
>JAKALE010000044.1 GCA_021813305.1 bacterium | reverse complement strand
TCTACGTGTAGTGTATACCACCGACCAGACTGTCCAGTGGATAAAAAATGCCTTGAATCCTTATCACTACGTGCGCCAGGGGCATACAAAGCATCAGAGGCGCCATGGCGCCTCTGATGCTTTGACATAAACGGTTAAACTGGTTATTCCAATATGCCATCCAAGTTCACATCATAGAGAATCGACTCGTTGATAAGCCGGTATTCGATCAGTTCTTCGGGCTTAAACCACAAGGGAATCTCTTTTTCTGCATCCGATGCATTGGATGAAATGTGCACAAGATTCCTGACTGCACGCACATCGGCATCGGCGACCGCGTACGAATCAATGGTAAAATCGCTGCGAATCGTACCAACATCCGATGTCAGCGGTTCAGTTGCTCCGGTTATTTTCTTCACAATCGCGGCGGCATTCATGCCTTGCCACACCATGGCAACAACCGGGCCGGATGTCAGATATTTTTTCAGAATTACCATGACGTTTTCTCCGACTTTCGCGGGATCGGATTCCGGCGGCGTCAAACCTTTTGCCTGGTAGGATTTAATCGTTTTTTCTCCGACTTTCGTCTTCCATTCAGGATCCACGAGATAATGCTTTTCAACCAATTCTGCCGGAGGGACCGCGATTTTTATTCCTACCAATTTCAATCCGGCGCGCTCATACCGGTGAAGCACTTCTCCGATAAGGCCACGCTGGACACCATCGGGTTTGACGATAGCCAATGTCTTTTCCTGTTTTCCTGTGTTCATAGAATGATATTTATTTTTTCTTTTTTATTTCGATCCCCAATTCCTGGAGCTGTTTTTGTTCGATCGACGAGGGCGATTGCATCATGGGATCCCTTCCGTCGCCGGTTTTGGGAAACGCGATGACTTCGCGGATGTTCGGCTCGTCCTGCATCAACATGATGAACCGGTCCAAGCCCCAGGCGATGCCGCCGTGCGGAGGAGCGCCCGACCCCAGTGCCGCGAGCATATGCCCGAAGTTCGATTGTATCCTGTCTTCGGCATATCCCATAATCTCGAATACTTTCTGCAAAGCGTCGGGTTGGTGGTTTCTAATGCTGCCGCCCCCGATCTCCAAGCCGTTCATCGCAATATCGTATTGCGTGGTCAGGATGTCAGGAATGTTTTTCTTTTCCATAAGCCATGACATATGCTCGGGCTTGGGCGCGGAAAACGGATTATGCGTGAATGTCCACGCTCCTTCGTCGGTCTTTTCAAAGAACGGAAAATCAACCACCCAGCAGAATGCAAGCAAGTCAGGATCATCCTTGTCGCGGCGCAGGTCAGGACGATCCGTACCGTAGGTCTGCATGGCTTCCTGATAGGAAATGCGCGGAAACGGAATTTCCTGGATTTTCTTGTGCGGGAACAAAGTCTGCACTAATTCGATGAGCAATGCTTCATTCAGGCGCATGACGTCCTCCTGCTCGACAAAACTCATTTCCAGGTCCATTTGGGTGAATTCAGGCTGTCGGTCTCCCCTCGTATCTTCATCGCGGAAACAGCGCGCGATCTGGAAATACCGTTCCATGCCGGCAACCATCAGCAGCTGCTTGTACTGCTGCGGCGATTGCGGCAAGGCATAAAACGTTCCCGGATACAGGCGCGAGGGCACCACATAATCCCGGGCACCTTCCGGTGTGGACTTGGTCAAAATCGGCGTTTCGATTTCAAAAAATCCCTGCTTAGCAAGCCAGTTACGGATAAACAAAATAGTTTCGGAACGCTTGGCAAGGTTTTTCTGTAACCGCTCCCTGCGCAAATCAAGATACCGGTAAGTCAAGCGCGTTTCTTCGTTAAGCTCCTTGCCATCCGTGTCGACCGCAAATACCGGTGTTTGCGCTTCGTATGCGAATACCAATTCCAATGCCTGCATTTCCACCGTACCGGTCACGATGTTTTTGTTCTGCATGCCCTGCGGACGTTCCTTGACCAATCCCTTGATACCCACGACCCATTCGCTGCGCAATCTATCCGCTTGCGCATGCAATTCTTTGTTGTCCGGCGCAAACACAACCTGCAGCACGCCCGAACGGTCGCGCAAATCAATGAAGATGAGTTTGCCATGGTCGCGGCGCACCTGCACCCAGCCTGCAACGAATATCGTTTGTCCTGCACGCCCTACGACATCCTTGATGAATGTTTTTTCCATAAAAAATAATTTGCTAATAGAAAAATCGTCTCCGTAGCATGCCAATCGCTTGGTACGCTCCGGGGACGATTCTGTCGTGGTGCCACCCCAGGTTTGTTCTCGTGCCGCATCGCACGGCTTTGCTGTAACGGGCATCCCGGAGGATTCTACTACCCCGCTTCGCGGGATTTCTTTCCTCGGCTCAGCGGTGTTTGCCGCTTCAACGCCTGTATGCGTATTATGACGCAGGACGGAGAAAAGTCAATCAGGAATCCACGCACCATTAAATACACTGAATGTTACGGTTCCATCCACATCGGTTCTGAATATTTTCGCCCCCACGTCGCGCAAACGCGCAAGTACGTCCTGGGCTGGCAAACCGTACGAATTCTTTCCGGATTCTATAACGGCGTACGTCGGCTGCACGGCCGAAAGAAAACCAGCAGATGTCGACGTTTTCGACCCGTGATGCGCCACCTTCAACAGATCAACCGCAGCGAGCATCGACGCGAGCCGAGCTTCGACCTTGCTTGAAATGTCACCGGTAAACAAAGCTCGCGCGCCTTGCACCAACAATACTCCGGCTATCGCCGTATCGTTCAGGTTGCGTTCCGGAACGCTCGCATGAATCCGGAGATCCGTGCCCGGCCACAGCACAAAAAACCGCGCTTGGCCGAATACGATGTCCATGCCTTGGCGGGCAAACACAACCGGAATATGCCTTGTTTTGACCAAATCTGCGATCTGCGCGTCGACGGAGTCCTGAGTCGCGATGCCGTTGGTAATCACCATCCTAATGTCATAACGCGTTGCCAGTTCGATCAATCCCGCCACGTGGTCGCTGTTGGGGTGCGTGAGCACGACCACGTCAAGCGTCCGGCGTTCCTGCCCTAAAACAGCATCCAGCGCCTGGACAGTTTTTGACGATGGACCGGCATCGATCAAAAAATTTATGCCGCTTGAATTGATAAGTTCCGCGTCTCCCTGGCCAACGGACAAAAAATGAGCGCGCGCCGGCTCAACCTGGAAACGCCGCGCCAATGCGCCGTACACGCTCACGTTTGCCGCAAGTAATACGACCAACGCGTAGAAGAAAAAATTATGCATGCGCGTTTTTCATTTTTGACCGCACAAACAGCGCAATGCACGCATAATACGCGATAACCCATATCACAGGAATTTCCGAAACGTGCACTGACGCAAGCGGTAGTGATGAAAACCACGCAATCGCATGCGTGATGAACAGGAAAAACGGCATACTGACAAATGCGATGGTCCTTCCCAAAACGTTCCAAAGCAAAAAACCCATACCAGCTGCAAACGACACCGCCATGGCAGCAGGAATCAGCGGCAAAACGACAAAATTGGCTGCAAGTCCGAGAAACGAAACCGTGCCGGATTTAAGTACGAGCACCGGCATAACTAATGCCTGGGCACAGAGTGTTTCGATTGCCATATGCTTCCACCCGCCATCCTCGTCGGGGTGTGTGCGCTCGGCGCGAACGAACAGCGGCGCAAGCACCATAATGCCCGTGGTTGCCAAAAATGAAAGTTGGAATCCAAGGTCGAATATCACGGACGGCTGCCAAAGCAGCATCGCAGTCGCGGCAAATGCCAGCGCATTGCGGGCGTTCCCCCATCGGTAAAACCGCTCGGCAATCACCACCAGGGACGCCATAATACTTGCGCGTACTGCAGACGCGGGGGCACCGACAAACACGGTAAACGCCGCAAGCAAAAACAGAACAACAATCCAAATCACTTTGCGCGGCACAGTTGTCCAATGAAGCAATTTGTATACACCCGATGCTACCAACGTGACGTTGTATCCGGACACCGCGATCAGATGCAAGGTCGAGGTTGTGCGCAGCGCCTGCATGAACGCAGGATCCAAGCGCATGCCCGCGGCGCCGGTCAAAATTCCTTGCGCAAAGCTTGCAATCGGCTCGGGGTATAAGATCGCGAACACGGAGCCGAAACTTTGCGACCACGCGCGCATCAAATCGGAAAATGCAGGGATGAATGCGGGAAACGCATCGGGCAACAGCGCGATGCGCGCGGCTGCAGCCAGGCACCCGGCGAGCAGAGCAAACACATACAAACGCCGCTCGCGCTCAAGCAGCATCGCAAAAACGCACGTGCAGACGCAAAGTAAGGCAAGCATCAAAACCTTCACGAAAACCAAGGAAAGCAAAACCACGGCTCCCACGAAGCCTGCGCACAAAAAGAAAAACAAATTGGCGCGCATTATGCCGCGGTTTGCTTTGTCCCGAACAATGCTATC
>JAKALE010000043.1 GCA_021813305.1 bacterium | reverse complement strand
AATTACATCACCGAAGAAAATTTGTATGCATTCGTGGATGCGTTCGTCGCAACGCCGTTCGGCGCGAAGGAGCGGTATGTGCGCAGGATCAAGGAAATTCAGGACATCGAACAGGGCGATTTTTCCAACCTATGATCGAAATCCTCCCGTCCATCAACTCCGAATCGTGGAACGAAGTGCAATCGCGCGTGCACAAGATAGAGGCGACCGGCGATTGGGTGGAAATCGACATATGCGACGCAACATTGAGCAAGCGGAAAACATGGAACAATCCGGACGATTTGAAATCTTTGCAGGCGCCCGCGACGTTGCGCATCGCGGCGCATTTGCTTGTGGCGCATCCGGAAAAATACGTTGATCAGTGGATTCATGCGGGCGTGCGCAGGATCATCGTGCAATGGGAGGGTATTCGGGTGCACGGATTCGCGCGCCTGTTCGGGCGCGGCGCAGAACGCAAAGCCGTCCAGTTCATCAAGGATTTGTGCGTGAACAATTGGGTCGAGTTCGGCATTTCCATAGCGCCTGGCAGTCCGGTGCACGAGATCGAACCGTATCTGGAATTGTGCGACATCGCGCAGGTGCTTGCGGTTCCGATCGGGCTTTCCGGGGGAGAGTTGGAACAAGAATCATTGTTTAAGGCGCAGCAGCTTTCGTTTCTGCGCGGGAAGCATCATTACAAAGTCGAATGGGACGGCGGCGTGAACCTGAACACAATCCAGGAAATCGCGAAGACGAAAACCGACATCGCGGTTTCGACGTCGTTCGTGTTTAACGCGCCAGACCCTAACCAAGCGCTTGAAGCATTGCGCAGACAAGTGCTACTCTAAGTCACATGGAACAGACGTTTGAACAATCGCGCAAACTTGCGTATCAGATTCGCCAGGACATCATCCAGATGCTTGATTACGCAAAGTCAGGGCATTCGGCCGGACCGCTTGGATTGGCGGACGTGCTTGTTTCGCTTTATTTCCACGTTTTGCGCCACGATCCCAAAAACCCGTTATGGGAGGATCGCGACCGTTTCGTGTTATCGAACGGACATACCTGCCCGGTGCTTTACGC
Organism: bacterium; assembly: GCA_021813305.1. The sequence goes on along the minus strand of JAKALE010000043.1, from coordinate 3,362 downwards.
GACGCTTGCGCGCGCCGGTTATTTTCCCGTTTCGGAACTGAAAACACTGCGCACATTCGGATCAAGGCTTCAGGGGCATCCGCACCGCACATCTTTGCCCGGGCTGGAGACGACATCGGGCCCTTTGGGATCGGGCATCGCGCAGGCAGTCGGCATGTGCCTCGGAGCAAAGCTTGACCGGAAGAAGTGGGAAACGTGGGTCGTCGCGTCAGACGGCGAATTGCAGGAAGGCAATTCGTGGGAAGCGATCCAGGCGGCGTCGCGCTATCATCTGAACAATCTTACGGCTATCGTGGACCGCAACAATATCCAGATCGACGGGTTTACCGAACAGGTCATGCCGCTTGAACCGCTTAAGGACCGCTTCGAAGCGTTCGGATGGCACGTATTGGAAGTCGACGGGCACAATATCGAAGCGGTGGTGGACGCATGCAACGAAGCGCGCTCGATTTTCGAAAAGCCGGTGGTGATCATTGCCCATACGATTCCGGGCAAGGGAGTCGATTTCATGGAATTCGATTACAAATGGCACGGCGAAGCCCCGGGGCACGACGAAGCGCACAAGGCGCTGCAGGAGCTGCGTACGCTTAAGGGAAAAGTGGAACCAGAATAATCATGCTCAACCCTGAATTACATTTGAACGAAAACGTATTCGACGCGCAAAGCGAACGCCACACCATGCGCGAGGGATTCGGTCAGGGACTGCTGGAAGCGGGCATGAAGGATCCGAACATCGTTGCTTTGGCGGCCGATCTGCGCGATTCGGTTTCCATGACCAAGTTCGCCGACAAGTTTCCCGATCGGTTTTTCGAAATGGGGGTCGCCGAACAAGGCATGGTGACGGTCGCGTCTGGGCTTGCCGCAACGGGTAAGGTCCCGTTTACCGGATCGTATGCAACGTTTTCTCCCGGAAGGAACTGGGAGCAGATTCGTACCACGATTTGTTACAACGACGTGCCGGTGAAAATCATCGGGTCGCATGCGGGGCTTCTGACCAGCCCTGACGGCGCCACGCACCAGGCATTGGAAGATATTGCCCTCATGCGCGTTCTGCCGAACATGACCGTGATTGCTCCGTGCGATACGCACGAAGCGTACAAGGCAACCCTTGCGATCGCGCAAACCGGCAAACCCGCGTATCTGCGCGTCATGCGTCCTTTAGTCCCAGTCGTCACGACCGAAAAAACCCCGTTCCGCATCGGCAGAATCGATACATTTTGGAAAAGCGAAAAGCCGCGTGCGACGATTTGCGCAACCGGCGACATGGTGTATTTCGCGCTTTGCGCGGCCATGGAATTGGAGCAGGAAGGGGTCGGGGTGGAAGTGCTTAACGTCGCGACCATCAAGCCGCTGGACGTCGATGCCATCGTCCTGAGCGCGCGCAGGACCAAAGCGGTCGTGACCGTGGAAGATCATCAGCGCGCCGGCGGCATGGGATCCGCGGTTGCCGAAGCTTTGGCGCAAACCTATCCGGTGCGCATGAAAATCGTGGGAGTGGACGATCAGTACGGCCAATCCGGTCAGCCGGAAGATCTTATCATGCACTACGGCCTGGGGCAGAAATTTATCGCGCAGGCCGTGCGCGAGGCCATCGCGGCAAAATAATTTCCTTTTATGGTATTCGACGTTATTACGGTGGGGGCGGCAGTTGCCGATATCATCATGCATGCGGCAAAAGGCAAGGACGGGCAGATCCGGCTTGCCGATGGACGCATGAGTTTTCCCTTGGGTGCGAAGTTCGAGATCGGCGAACGGGATTATCTTTTGAACTCCGGCGGAGGCGCGACCAACACCGCGGTGACATTCGCGCGCCAGGGGCTTTTGACCGGATGCGTCGCCGAAGTCGGAGAGGACGTATTCGGGGCGCTCATTGTCGAGCAACTTCGCCACGAACATGTGCAGCCGCTTATTTCCGTCAACAAAAAATTGCCGACCGGCGCGTCCTGCATTTTGGTCCATGAAAACGGCGAACGTACGGTGTTCACCATGAGGGGCGCATCAGGAGATTTGACCTTGGGGGAAATTCCGTTTGCGACCATGGAAACGCAGTGGGCATACGTCAATCCGGGCAACATGCCCGAATCGCGCGTGTCGCGCATCGTATCCGTATTCGAAAAAAGAAAAGCCCGGGTTGCGCTCAATCCGTCCAAACGCCAGCTGGAGCGCGGCATTGCGGGGATGCGGGGCGTGCTGGCAAGCGTCGATGTGCTTTTAGTCAACGAGGAAGAGGCAAGCAAGCTGACCGGCATTCCCAAAGAGCGCGAAACGGAAATTTTCAAATCGTTGGATCGGGCAGTGCGCGGCATCGTGGTCATGACCATGGGTCCCCGCGGCGTGAAAGTATCTGACGGGAAAACCGTTTGGAGCGCCGGCATATTTAAGAACAAGACGATCAAAGACCGGCTTGGTGCAGGGGATGCGTTCGGAGCGGGATTCGTTGCCGGGCTCCTGGCCCACGGCAAGGAGAACGGATCCAGGGGGTTTTCCGACGGAGCGATCTCGTACGCAATCCGCCTTGCGAGCGCCAATGCTACGGCGGTTGTCGAGGGGCTGGGACCGAAGGTCAACATTCTCACGCAGAAGCAGTTTGCGAGCGGCAAACGCTGGAAAACGCTGCCAATTAAAAAGAACACTATTGCATAAATATGGAAGCATACGAATCATTGGGGCAGATTTTGCGCACGGACAAGGATATTATCCAGGCAATCGACGCCGCGTCATCGTCCGTTTCCGGAAAAACCGGAAGTTTGCAGGCTGTTGAATCGGATCGCGCGGACAAAAGCGAAACAATGACCGCCGCACTTTCGGTTCCAGCACCCGTTTCGGCGCGCAGCCTTTGGTCCGGCCTTGAACAAAAGGTCGATGCCGACGAAAAGAAACTCAAGCAGGAAATCGGCGTTGAGGAGATCAAATCGTTCGACGATTGGAAGAAGGTTCTCGATTTTGCGTACGAGAAAGTCAATCCGCAGCAGGGATGGTTTTTGAAACTTTCCAAGGCAGGGGAGTTCTTGCGGGCAAATCCGCCACAGCACCTGGTTTCGTTTCTCGGATACCAGGATATCGACGCGTGCCTTGCCAAGGAAGAGCTCTTGGATGTATTCGCGAGCGTCCGGTTCGCCGAAGACAAAGAATGGCTCAATACGGTGTTTTTCAAGCAGTACGAAACATTGACCCCGGACGATTTCGAGCTGCGCCCGATCCAGGCGCGGGTGTTGCCGGAACGTTATGCGCCTTTGGCGCAGCATTTTATCGAAAAGAAATATCATAATCTCAGTCATTTGAAAGAATTGGGCGTTGTGTTTGTAACGCCCGTTCATTGGCAGCGAGCAGGAGAATTTACCAAAGTATTTTCACTGTCTTTC
>JAKALE010000042.1 GCA_021813305.1 bacterium | reverse complement strand
TTCCGTATAACTTTACGGGGAAATTATTTGAGAAACGCCAAAAGTTTGTAAACCAGTATGGCGGGCCAGACAAGCGCTTTGAAAAAGCCGAGCACGCCTGTCAAAAACGACGTCGCGTGCTGGATGTAGTACACCAGGGCGCCGATAACCCCTAGGCCGTATATTGTTCCGGTTGCTCCGTCGCGCATGTGATTATCACAGGTTATTTTTTGATAAATGTTCTGATGATTTTCCATATTGCAGGCTTGCGGATATCAGACATAGCCATATGTTTTCCGTGGGCGGGCAATATGAGCGCGCAGTTTGTCTTTTGCGCGAATGCAAGGGAATCCTTGTACGAAACATCGTGGTCGTCCCGCGGGTGGACAATGAGAATTTTCTTTCCTGGCAGCGCGTTGGCCTTGAGTATCGGATTGTATGAAGCGCCGGTCTTAAATCTTCTCACATATGCCGGTTTGCTCCGGTATGCGCCGCCGAACGCAGCCGAGATGTACGCGAATCGCCTGTCCCATTCAGTCTTCGGCAACGCGCGCCAGTCGGTTGCCGGAGATAATGCTATTGCCTTTTTCACATTCGGATGGACGGAAGCAAGAAGCATTGCTGCCCCGCCGAAGCTGTTTCCGATCAGGTACACTTCGGGCTGAGTGATTCTGTATTTTCTTTTGTTTTCGATCGCGACGAATCCTTTTGCAATCTGGTTGACGATATCAGTGATGTCCTGGGCCGGCGCACGCTGCAAAAACAAACCCGTGCTTTCCCATGACCCGCGGTATCTGGGCAAAAATACCCAATAGCCTTTGCGCGCCAAAAACAGCATGACGTCCTCATTGCGCGGCTGGGACGGCAGGCCCTTGGCAAGGATTATGACCTTGTGCGACGGTTTTGCCGGCATGGCAAACTCGCATAGGACTTGTTTCTTGATGAGCGTGCGGAAAATCGGATACATGGTTCAATTCTGGTTTTTGACTGACAAAAAAGAATACGCGTATGCTGCAAATGCGCCAAGAAAGAACAAAGCCATAAGCAGCGAGTACAAGTCATTTTGCTTATCCACGAACAAGGCGCCGCTCGCGCCTGCTCCGAAAATGCACAGAGTCCCTGTGATGGCTGCGGCTTTCAGTTCTTGCATTTTTCGCTTGAACACCGCAATAAGGAACGCAACCGACCCAGCGAGTAATCCGAAGCCGAGGATAATGTGGCTTGCGAGCGAAATCTGCGTCCATGCGAACTTCCAGAGCGTTTCTTCGTCTTTGATGTCGGGAAATTGCACGAATAAGTTCGTGTATATGCCGAGGGCATATTGTGCGGCAAGCATGATGAGCATGCCGAAACTTTTCTTCCGCAACGTGTCCATAGTCTCGTTTATGTTCCGTTGTACGCCTTGGTCAACGCCGCAATGTCGAGTTTGGACATCTGCAGCATGGCCTGCATGGCGCGCGACGACTTTTCTTTATCCGGATTTCCCAGGAGCGATCCCAGGATTGCGGGCACGATTTGCCAGGAAAGTCCGTATTTGTCCTGCAGCCATCCGCACTGCCCTGGCTTGCCGCCCTGCGTGAGCGCGCGCCAGTACGCATCAATTTCTTCCTGGGTTTGACAGGAAACGAACAGTGAGTTTGCGGGAGTGAATGAAAAGTTGGGCCCGCCGTTGAATAAAATGAGTTCCTGCCCCGCGATGTTGATCTCGGCCATCATGGGCGTGTCGGATACGAGTTTTGAGTCATTGAATATCGAGCAGTAAAACCGCGCTGCTTCCTGCGCGTTATCGTTGAACCATAGGAACGGAGTGATCTTTTGCATAATGATTGGTTAGATATGCTGCGTATTGTAGCAGACAACGGGCAGTGAGGCCATGAGTTACGCTTTGTATTCGGCAAGCCAGGTTTTGACTTCCTGGGCGTGCGGTTTCCAGGTTTGCCATACGGCGCATGCCCAATCTTTGATCGCCTGGTCGCGTTTCGCGCCCGGCGCCGCGGCAAGAACATCGGCGACGGTTATAGTTGCCTTTTGTGTTGACAGCGGGAACATCGGAAACTTCTTCATTTCGTTTCCCAACTGCATATGCGCGTTCTGCACTCGTTTGCCCGTGAAGCCTTTTTCACAGAAAAGATAAAGTCCGATGAGCGGTGCCGCGAGTGCAACTGGTTTTCCGTTCGATTGCGCGTGCTGGGCATTGTATGTATCCACGGCGTATTGATGGATGAACAGATCGTGGTCGGGATGCGGCAAGGTGTAAAACGCAAGATCGTTGTACAGGTCGCGGCAAGTTTTGCCTTCAGACAAAAGAGCACCACATAGATCACAAAACAAGTCTTTTCTCATAATTATGATTCTATCAGTTGCTTCAAGAAAATAAAAAGCCGTCTGCATTGCAGACGGCTTCATAATGAAACAGGGTCCGTTTTGAATCACGCGTAGGTGCGCGTGCGATTGCCAGCCTCCGGTTCAACACAAGAGGCATACGAACCTACAATCGACTGCGCAATTTCGCCCCGGATCAGACGGGGCATGAGGCGGGTTTGTGATTGTGCCCGCGAAATTCACTGCGTGAATCGCAACGGATCCTGAATCAAGCATCAAAAGATGATAATTGATTCAGAACCCGTTGTTTTGCAACCCTGAAATGAACCTTTTATATTATAGCACAAATACGGAAAGATGCAAGTGTTTTAATGGAAGATCGGTATGAGATCGCAAAATCTATTGAGAATGTGATTCGCGCGTACGCCCCGGGACAGAAAGTCGTCTTTTGTGTTTACGCCGGTCGTGACCGCATAAAATGCCACTCCCCTGTTTTCCGCTGTTTTCAGGTCGGAGAGCGAATCTCCGACGTAGGCTATGGCGTCGTTGGGCAATGTTGGTTCATTGAGGGCCGCGAGGACTTCATCGAATACGCGCGGATCAGGCTTGGTGATCGCGAGTTCCGGAGGCGCGAGAATCGCTTTGTGGTATGCAATGTTCTGGTCGATTTGCTTTTTGTAAATATCGATCAAACGCGGTTTGTATCCCGAACTTAAGACGGCGAGTTCGTAGCGTTTGCTCAGCTCCTTGAACGTATCAACGACTCCCGGAAATATGCTTGTTTGGTACGGATCCAACGCCTTTTGCTCCTGATTATGGATAAAATCGCGCACCATGGCGCTTGTCTGCTCAAGCGTGAAGTTTTGCCACTGGCCGAGTGCGATTTCCGGGATCGTTTTTCCCCAATGCGCGCGTAAACCGTCGAGCGTTGGCGCGGGCAACGCGAAATGCTCGGCAAAATCGAAATAAAACTTTGAATATGCCTGGAACGAATTGGTGACGACGTCATCCCAGTCGTGGACGATAAGCTTGATTTTGTTCATCCTATTTCGCTTCAATCAGGATGTTGTTCTGGACCGTAAACCGCCGCGATACGCCTATTGACGGCCGGGTACTCATGGCCTGTTCCGGCTTGCGGTCGGCGTAATTTACCGTGATAGTGCCGTTTGCGATTTGCGTTGATTGCGGAGCAATGCGGTCGCCAAGCAATATGGCGTTGGTACCCTGATATCCGTTCTGCGTTTTGAGCGCCGCGGCAACATAGTAAAACGTTCCGCTGCCGCCTCCTTGCTGCGTAATCAAAAACGCGATATCCGGAACGCCGTCATTGTTCAAGTCCCCCGTTGCTTCGTTGCCGAAATATTGCGTGACGAGTTTTGAAGCCGCTCCCGGGGCGGTTTCGGTTTCTGCCCTGCCGTTTATCAATGTGATCGGGGAACCGTTAAAATCATATGTAGCGCTTTTATATCCGTCCGATGCCATGACCGGGTTTTGTTCGCTTTGCGGGGCCTGGGCGACGTCGGCGCGCCACAGGACAATGCCCGTGGTTACCAAAACAACAATGATGCTGCCGATGATGAGAATATTGCGTTTCATAATTGTGAAATTAAATTTTTATCGACGATTTCTTTGACGAATACGTCGAGGTTTTTATGGTTTTTGATTTCTTGCAGGCTAAGCCATTGGTATGCAGTGTTTTCTTCCGTATCCAGATTGGGTTCCCCGTCCGCATCGCCCGCGTATGACAGCCGGACTACGTGCCGTTTTCCGGTACGTATGATGTCCTGCGCGTACACTAATCGCGGTTCTCCGGTGATTTCCAACCCCGTTTCTTCGCGCACTTCGCGTTTCAGGTTTTCCAAAAGCGGCGTGCCGGGATTGATGCGTCCGCCGACAATATCCCATCTGCCGTTCGCATCGGGATATTTCGCTTCCGAACGCTCCAGGAGCAGATACTTGCCGTCCTTATTCTTCAAAAAGATTTTTACGCCAACCTGCAATTCCATAAGGTTTATATCTATTTTACAGTATCCTCTATGAGCCACTGCACCCTGCCGACCGAGCCGTCCGTGAGGCGCACCTTGATGCCCCGCGTGTGATCTTCTTTGGAAGTCAGAATATCCTGGACGATTCCTTGTTTGTAATCATTCGTGCCGTAATTGGCTTTTTCGATTATCCAGACCGCGGTGCCCGGTTCGATCTGGCTTCGCTTGGGCGGATTGGGATTGT
>JAKALE010000041.1 GCA_021813305.1 bacterium | reverse complement strand
TGGCGGCTTATTTTTCAAATCATTAAATGGATTACCAGGAGTTTTCACAAAATGGTTTTTTAAAGCTATAGGAAATCAGGGGTTGTATGTTCTGGCGAAATCCTTTAATGCTTTTGATGCATACGCAAAAGTTGTTATTGGGTACGCATCTCATGACAAGCAGATTCATTATTTTGAAGGTATCGTGGAGGGTATAATCGTAGAGCCGCGCGGTACGTCGGGATTTGGTTGGGATCCCGTTTTTCTTCCTAATGGATACGAGAAAACGTTCGGCGAAATGACGTCAGAAGAAAAGAATTCAATCAGTATGCGCCGAATAGCTCTATGCAAATTGCGTGATTTTTTAAATCAAAAATAGAATGAGCGTCCTGACAGTTTTTACTCCTGAAGTCGCACTGCTGTTTTTCGCGTTTTTGGTCCTGTTTTTCTTGAGCATTTCATTTCCCTCGACCCGGACCATGCTCGTTGTGTTGAGTTTGTATGTATGGCGCGCGGGCGCCCTGGCGTTTGCTGATCTTGCGCAAACGTACGTAAGCCCTGATTTCAAGAATATCGATTACGCGCTTATGGTTGCTGATGCCGTGCTCGCGTTGTTTGTATATTGGCTCGTGAAGCGTATGGCGTTTGGACAGGTTTCGCGCATGCCGTGGTTTTTTGCTCTGGTAATGAACGTGCTTGCGTCGGGATTGTTCGTGTCATCGTTGTTTTTGTTGTTTCCCATTGAGATGGGGAGTGTGTTTGTGCACATTGGGCCGATGCTTTTTGCCACGTCTGCTATGAATGCTGTGTGGCTGTTTGTGCCGCTTGTGGTGCTTGCCGGATTATTCGTGATGCCTAAAAAGATCACGCGCACGAAATTGAAGATACGATAAGGTTCGGGAACTGTGTTCCCGGGTGCCGTTTGTTGCGCTTGCGCAATGGGATTGGTACACTAGAGTATGCAAACATTCGTTTTGGTCGCTTCCGCCATGGGCCTTGTGATAGTCGGGGCAGTCGCTGCCTGGGTGTTTTTGAATTCAAAAAAAGAACAAGCCGTGGACCAGACCCAGAACATTGCGCTCGATGAGCTGAAAAAAACCATTGCCGCGCTCCAGGCGCAGATGTCATCCGATCAAATCCAGATCCGCGAGCATCTTGCCAACCAGATGAACGTCATGCGCGGCAGTTTCGAGAATTCGTCCCGCGCCGTGTCTCAGGAAGCGAAATCCTTCACGGAAAAATTCGTGGAAATGTCCGAACTATTGAAGCGCGTGCGCGAAGGCGTGCAAAACGTGGAAAGTTTTCAGGAAATATTCAAATCGCCCAAATTGCGCGGCACTTGGGGCGAGGCGTCGCTCGAACACTTGTTGTCGCAGTATTATCCCAAAGAGCTCTATGAGCTCCAATATATGTTTTCGTCCAATGAACGTGCGGATGCGATATTCAAATTGCCTGATGGACGCATGATCGCCATTGATTCTAAGTTTCCTGCGGAGAATTTCGTGAAACTAGTCGAGGCGAATGGCGATGCTGAGCGGGAAACGAGCCGCAAAAATTTCGTGCAGGACGTGAAGGCGCGCATCGATGAAATTGCGACCAAATATATTCTCCCTTCTGAAAATACGCTGGATTACGCCATGATGTATGTGCCTGCCGAGGCGGTCTATTATGAAATGATCAATCCTGCATCGGCTTTGGGCAAAGACGATATGGTGGGCTATGCGTGGAACAAAAAAGTCGTGATTACGTCTCCGAATCAACTCTATTTGCACCTCAAGACCATCGAGCATTGGTTCCGCGACGTGCAAATGTCCAAGCAGACGCACGAAATCATTAAGCAGTTCGGGAAAATCCGCAAGGACGGGGACAAGCTTGCCGACGATTTCCGACTTTTGGGCAAACACCTGGGCAATGCGCAAAGCGCGTTCGATTCTTCGGAAAAGCGCGTAGGCATGCTGGTAAACAAAGTGGATCAGCTGACCAAGGGAAAGCTCGACGAAGAGCCGTTACTTGAAGCTGAAAAACAGGAAGAATAAACTTTAGTTATGCCAAACTATTTTGATTTTGAAAAAGAAGAAGTTAAAAAATTTTGGGAAGAAAGAGATAAAGCAGATAAGCTTTTTAAAAAATTCGTTTATATTACCGTTGGATTATTTATAATTCTTGTTATCTTAGAATCGTTGAATAAGTTATCGGTTGATATTCTTTTTCTAACATTTTCTATATTTTTGGGAATTCTTTTCTGGATTATGGAGAAAGAAATACAAGATTTGCACAATAGAATAAATATTATAGAGGAAGAACTTTCAGAAAAAGGGGCAAAGGAGTTCTTCGAAAAGTTCAAGGATTAGATTCGGATATTGTCCTTATCTAAGTAGGCTTTAAAGAAGCCTGTTTTTGGTATATACTATCCGCACTAAACTGAACAGGAATCAATAACCAAGTTATAAATAACCAATGTTTCCTTGGTTATTGAGCCCTTGATTCTTGATTATTTATTGCATGGAAGATGTCATAAAACTTCGCGGGGTGAGGGTTCACAATCTGAAGAATGTGAATCTTGATATTCCCAAGAACAAGCTGGTGGTCATCACCGGCGTTTCGGGTTCGGGCAAATCATCTTTGGCATTCGACACGGTGTATGCCGAAGCCGAGCGCAGATATCTTGAGTCTTTGTCGGGGTATGCGCGCCAGTTTCTGGGCATGAAAGATCGTCCTGATTACGACAAAATCGAAGGTTTGTCTCCTGCCATCGCGATCGATCAGCACAGCATATCGAAGAATCCGCGCTCCACGGTTGCGACTACGACTGAAATTTACGATTACATGCGCATCTTGTTTTCGCGCATCGGCACGCCGTATTGCCCGAACTGCGGAAGGACTGTTTCCAAGCAAACCCATCAGCAGGTAGTGAAGCTGGTTTTTGAAGCGCAGAAAAAATACGCAAAGGCGGCTGCGGGCATTGTGATGCTCGCACCGATCGCTGAGGCGAAAAAGGGCGAGCACAAAGGCCTGCTCCAGGAAATTTTGCATGCGGGATTCGTATTCGTGCGTTTTGACGGCACGCTTTGGCGCATCGACGAGCTTTTGGATAAAGACATTTCCAAGCAGGAAAAGCACACGATTGAAGTAGTCATCGACCGCCTGATCGCCGGAGAAGAGTGGGAAAAACTGCGCGTAAGCGAAGACGTCGAACGCAGCCTCAAGATCGGCAAGGGTTTCATGAAGCTTGCGGTCATGGATCAAAAGTTCGCAAAGCAGACCGGCGAGGACATGCTTTTTTCCGAACAGTTTGCCTGTGCAGTGTGCAATATCAGTTTTCCCGCCGTGGAACCGCGCTTATTTTCGTTCAACACGCCTTACGGCGCATGCCCGGAGTGCACCGGGCTCGGATACCTGATCAAGGTCGATCCGGATCTGGTCATGCCCAATAAGAATCTTACGCTGGGCGAAGGAGCGGTATTCCCGTGGATGACCGCGTCGCACCGGGTGGGACGACAGGGATGGTATTGGTACAAGCTGTCCGAACTTGCCGAGGCCGCAGGGTTTTCCATGCAAACGCCGATCAGGGATCTGCCGCAATGGGCGATTGATCTGATTCTGTACGGAACTCAAAAGGCAACGGGCAAGATAAAAGCTGCCCTGGCCAATCTTGATTTCGAGGGTGTGATACCGAACCTTGAACGCAGATGGCGTGAAACCGATTCGGAATTCGCGCGCCAGGAAATCGAAAAATACATGACCAAGGTGCAGTGTCCGGCATGCCAAGGCAGGCGCCTGAACAAGTTCGCCCTGTCCGTAAAAATCAACGATTCCTCCATCGAGGACGCGGCGGCTCTGTCCGTTCAGGCCGCGCATGAGTTTTTCTCGCGCATCGTCGGGGCAAAAGCCACTAACAGCATGCGCGAAGTGGCGACCCCCTTGGCAAAAGAAATCATCAAGCGTTTGAAGTTCATGCTCGATATCGGGTTGGGATACTTGACCTTGAACCGGGAGTCGACCACGCTCGCGGGCGGCGAAGCGCAACGCATCAAACTCGCTACCCAGATCGGTTCCGGGTTGTCGGGAGTGCTCTACGTCTTGGACGAACCGTCCATTGGACTGCATGCCCGCGACATCAACAAACTTATCGCTACGCTCAAGGAATTGCGCGACCTGGGCAACACGGTATTGGTTGTGGAACACGATGAACAGACGATCCGTGCCGCCGACTGGGTGATTGACGTCGGTCCCGGAGCGGGAGAGGCGGGCGGACTGATCACGTTCGAAGGCACGCCTGCGCAGCTTCTGAAGTCGAAAAGCCTGACCGGAGAATATTTGAGCGGAAGGAAAAAAGTCACGGACGGCATTGAAAAAAAAGAAAAAGCGCTCAACGGAAAACTGAAGCGCGTTGCGGCGGAGCAGGAGTTCGTCACGATCAGGCGCGCGCGGGAACATAATCTGAAAAACATCGATGTTGCGATACCATTGGGCAAGTTCGTGTGCGTATCGGGCGTTTCGGGTTCGGGTAAATCGTCGCTCATCAACGATATTCTTGCGCCGGCCCTGATGCGCGAGTTCTATCGGTCAAAGGAAGCTCCCGGC
>JAKALE010000040.1 GCA_021813305.1 bacterium | reverse complement strand
GCGCATCGACGAGCTTGTGGAAAAGGACATCTCGAAACAAGAAAAACATACGATTGAGGTCGTGATTGATCGTTTGCTTGCAGGCGAAGAATGGGAAAAACTGCGCGTGAGCGAAGACGTGGAACGGGCCTTGAAGATCGGAAAGGGTTTCATGAAACTCGCGGTCATGGACCAGAAGTTTGCAAAACAGGCGGGGGAAGACATGCTGTTTTCCGAGCAGTTTTCGTGCGCGGTATGCAATATCAGCTACCCTGCGGTGGAGCCGCGTTTGTTCTCGTTCAATACTCCGTACGGCGCATGTCCTGAATGCACCGGACTGGGCTATTTGATCAAAGTCGATCCGAACCTGGTCATGCCCAACAAAAACCTCACGTTGGGCGAGGGCGCGGTGTTCCCATGGATGACTGCATCGCACCGCGTGGGCAGGCAAGGATGGTATTGGTACAAGCTCTCCGAGGTCGCCGAAGCAGCCGGGTTTTCCATGCAAACCCCGGTCAAAGATCTTCCGCAATGGGCGATTGATGTGATTTTGTACGGCGCGGACAGGGCAATGGGCAAGCAAAAAGCAGCGCTTGCGAACATTGATTTCGAGGGCGTGATTCCGAACCTTGAGCGCAGGTGGCGTGAAACCGACTCGGAATTCGCGCGCCAGGAAATCGAAAAGTACATGACCAAAGTGCAGTGCCCGGTATGTAACGGCAGACGTTTGAACAAATTTGCCCTGTCCGTGAAGATTCTAGATTCATCCATCGAGGACGCGGCTGCCTTGTCGGTTGAAGCTGCCTATGTGTTTTTCTCGGACATCGCAAAGATGAAAGCCTCGAACAGCATGCATGAAGTCGCAGCACCGTTGGCAAAGGAAATCATCAAGCGTTTGAAATTCATGCTTGATATCGGATTGGGGTATTTGACCTTGAATCGCGAATCAACCACGCTTGCCGGCGGAGAGGCGCAGCGCATCAAGCTTGCGACCCAGATCGGTTCCGGACTTTCAGGCGTGTTGTATGTTTTGGACGAGCCGTCCATCGGACTCCACGCGCGCGACATCAACAAGCTTATCGCGACGCTCAAAGAACTGCGCGACTTGGGCAATACGGTTTTGGTCGTGGAGCACGACGCGCAGACGATTCGTGCAGCGGATTGGGTCATTGACGTGGGGCCTGGGGCAGGCGAGACCGGCGGCACGATCACGTTCGAAGGAACGCCTGCGCAGCTTTTGAAATCAAAAAGTTTGACCGGGGAATATTTGAGCGGAAGAAAGAATGTCACGGACGGCATCGAGAAAAAGGAAAAAGCTCTGAACGGGAAAGTAAAGCGCGCTGAAGCGAAGCAGGAAACGCTCGTGATCAAGGGAGCCGCGGAACATAATCTTAAAAACATCGACGTCTCCATTCCGTTGGGCAAATTCGTGTGCGTGTCCGGAGTTTCAGGTTCGGGCAAGTCGTCGCTTATCAATGATATTCTTGCGCCTGCGCTCATGCGTGAATTTTATCGTTCAAAGGAAACTCCGGGGAAGCATGAACGTATCGAAGGCATTGAGCATTTGGACAAAGTGATCGTGGTTGACCAGTCGCCGATCGGCAGGACGCCGCGTTCCAACCCTGCGACCTATACCGGCGTATTTGACTTGATCCGGGATATCTATACCGAAACCAAGCTTGCCCGCATGCGCGGATACGACAAGGGCAGGTTTTCGTTCAACGTGAAAGGCGGCAGGTGCGACGCTTGTGACGGACAAGGATACAAGAAAATCGAAATGTATTTCTTGCCCGACGTGTACGTGGAGTGCGACGAATGCCATGGCACGCGCTACCGCCAGGAAATTTTGGAAATCGAATATCACGGCAAAAATATCGCCGAAGTGCTCAATATGACCGTGACCCAGGCGCGCAAATTCTTTGCCAGTTTCCCCATGCTCGTGGAAAAGCTCAAGCTTATCGAAGAGGTCGGGCTCGGGTATGTGCATCTTGGCCAGCCCGCGACCACGCTTTCCGGCGGTGAAGCGCAGCGCATGAAATTATCTTCGGAACTTTCCAAGAAACAGACAGGCAATACGCTTTATATTCTTGATGAACCCACAACCGGTTTGCATTTTGACGACGTGCAAAAGCTTTTAGCAGTTCTCAAAAGTTTGGTTGCGCGCGGCAATACCGTGCTGGTTGTCGAACATGAATTGGATATTATCCGTAATGCCGACTGGGTCATTGATCTCGGGCCTGAAGGCGGCCAGGCGGGCGGTCAGCTCATTGCCCAGGGCACGCCCAAGGACATCGTGAAAGCGAAGAAAAGCTACACAGGGAAATATCTTGCGAAAGATACGATTTAAGAAATAAGATTTACGATTTACGAAAAGATAGCGAATAGAAAATTCATAAATCCATATTCATAAATCATAAATCTGGATCATGTTGGATACGGTTCATGTGCTCACGGGGTTGGTGCTAGGACGTTACATCGAGAATCCGTTTTTGGCGTTTTGCGCAGGAGTGGCATCTCATTTTACGCTCGACGCCATGCCGCATTGGGACGGGGACAAAAGCGCGAAATGGGAGAAAGACCCGAATGGGAAGCTGTGCGCAGTACCGAACAAGGAAGCGAAAACAATCCTCGTCCTGGATATGATGGCAACGACCGCGGTATTTCTCGCGTTCATTGCGTTTGGGAAAATCATGGTTCCGCAACCGACCATATCGTTCTGGCAGTTTTTCACAAGCCATTGGTCATGGTGGACCGGCATGCTTGGCGGCCTGTTCCCCGATATCTTGCTTTTGGAATATTTGTTTTTCGGCTGGTCAAAGCCCGCGTGGCTGTTCCAGCTTGAATTCCATAAGAATCTTCAAACGCGCAAGATGAAGCGGATTCCCGGGCTTGTTATGCAGGCGGTCGTGGTGATCGCGCTTATGGTTCTGTTTTTGCGTTGAAATACCGGTTGCGTATGTTAAGTACAGATAGCATGAAAAAACTCTTTTTCAGGTTTTTGCTTCTCGAATGCGCGTTTTTGGTTTTTGCGTACATTGTCCGGACCGCAGTCGGAGCGGATTATTTCCTTTCTGATGCGGCAAATTGGGGTTGGGTGTTCGGGGCGATCGGCACAGTGTACACGCTTATTGCAGCATTTGTGCTATTCGGCGTGTGGAACCAATATAATGGGCTTTCCGCGCTGATGGCACGCGAATCATGGCTCTTGGCGTCGTTGTGGAATTTCACTGATTATTTCAATGACGAGAAATTGAGCAACGGCATGCGCGCGGTTTTGCTTGCCTACATCAGCAAGACCACGGAACAGGAAGTCGCTATGCTTGCGCAAAGCAGGGAAGTGGAAACATATTCGCGCGAATACAAGGATATCGGGAAACAGATCGACATCATTGCGTTCGATGACAGCCGTGACAGCGTCGTGTACCCGTTAATGATCCAGGGATATCGCGACTTGCTTGATGTGCGCCAGTCGCGCAATGAGGCCGGCATTACGCGTTTGTCCGAATCCATGAAGATATTGTTCGTTATTTTTTCAATATTGCTTGCCTCCTCGATTTTGTTGCTTGGGTTTGCGCACCTTGCCATGTATCTTGCAAGCGTGGCTTTCGTGGGCGCGATTGTGATTTTGACGTATACCGTGGTCATAGATATGGATAATCCGTTCGGAGGGCTCTTTGAGCTGCAACCGAGCGCATTCCATCAAGCAAAAGAATACATCGCGAAAACCGAGCATAAAAAATGACGGCTTCGGGCTGTTGCAACATTCCGCCATTCTTGAGAATGGCGGAATGTTTTCTTGCGGGCAAATAAAAAAGTCGACGCTGTTCGCCGACTTTTTTCATCCGTTTTGCCGATCGATTCCCTCTATGGAATGAAATGCAAAACGGATGATTGACCCCCGTGAAAAATTTGGAGCGGTCATGTTTGACCTCCTCTGAAAATAGCGTATAACTACGTATTTGTTTTTGCAAGCACGAAAAAGTCCGCCGATCGGCGGACTTTTAGGATTAATCATCTTGGGCGGCAGCTGACTCTTGTTCTCGCCGCATAAGCGCAGAAGTATCCTCTCTTCGTATATCCCTATAGAGAAGAAGCCCGCCGCCGACAAGAAGTAATCCTATAAGAATTGGAACAAGTGTTCTCCACAGTTCCATATGCACCTCCAACGGCTTAAACTATGAAAACTGCTTAGAGTATATCTCTTGACACTTATTTTGCAACCCGTATAATGCAGTATTAGCAGTCGCTTTACTTGATTGCTAATTCTTTTCATAAATTTTTTAAAAGGTCGCCAAATAATAGTAAGTATTCGAAGAATCATATGACAGTAAATCCACTCTATGACCACGTGGTCATCAAGCCAGCAGAAGAGGAGTCGCAAACGGCAAGCGGTATCGTGATCCCTGACACGGCGCGCGAAAAGCACACGCAAAAAGGAACCGTCATCGCCATCGGCCCGGGAAGGCTCGACGACAAAGGCAACCGCGTGCCCATGAGCGTGAAAGTCGGAGATGTTGTCTTGTTCAAGAAATACGGTCCGGACGAAGTGAAGATGCGCGACGAATCAGGCAAGGAAGTCGAGTACCTGATCGGTAAAGAAGAAGACATTCTGGCCGTAATTTCCTAATTGATCTAATTACCAATTTCTAAACGT
>JAKALE010000039.1 GCA_021813305.1 bacterium | reverse complement strand
ACTGCGGACTCGGCCTCATCGATCACGCCCTTGTGCACAAGCCAAATCCCGGCAGGCATCGGAACCCGCTGTCTCGTGCAATCATGCCAGGGAGCAACAACGCAAACGAACGTAGTCCATGAATGCGTCCAGAATCAGGAAACCACAGAGTTCTGTGACGGAATTACCGGATACCAGGCAACCGACGGAAACAATGCATGGTGCGTCGATGCCGTGCCTTCGCAATACCAGAATATCTGCGCGACACAATAAAACACGATGATGTTTTCCTTATCAATGAAAAAAATCCTGAAAATCGGTCTTGCCATCGTATTTATTGCCGCACAAACGTCCGCAATCGTTTCCGTACGCCCCTTGCCTGCATTCGCAATTGGTGAAGGACAACAAGGAGGATACCAAGATATCCCGAATGCCGCAGGGCAAGGAGGAAGCGGAGTTGATCCAACGAAAATCAGTTGGCTCCAAATGAGTGGATGTCTATTCGCCGGGGCAGGAGCTGCGCTCAGCACATTCATTGTTCCGCCCGTTGGAGTAGCAGCGACAGGATTAGTCCTCTCAAACGCAGACTGTCAGAAAGTGATTGTTGATTCCGTTAAACAAGTCTGGGAAACAACTACGAACCTATTCCAAAGCCCGATTGATACGATTTTCAAAATAATCATCGAATTTCTCGGCAGCGTCGTCAGTCTTTTAAGCACTGTCATTGTTTCGATCATTGTATTTTTTGCCGATCCGCAGGTGTTTAAATTCGCCACGAATCCGTTCGTGCACGCAGGATGGTATGTATGCCTGCAGATTGCCAATATGCTTATCGTGCTCGGCCTCATCATACTGGCGAACCAATTTATCCTCGGCATTGAAAAGTTCGGCAATTATCAGGCGTTGATGAACTACATCATAGCCGCCCTGTTTTTGAATTTCAGCCTGACTTTGGCGTCCATGGCGATTGGCGTATCCAATTTCCTGACGTTGACGTTCCTGAACCTTACGGGCGCTCCAACCAGCGCGAACCCCCAATGGGACATTCCGCGCAACTTTGGCGACCGTTTGAGCGAAGTATTCCAAAGCATCGCGAACATGCGGGACGTAACCGGCGGGATGGCCGAAATCATCGCGGCGTTCAGCTCGCTTATTCTCGGACTGGTCGTCCTTATCCTCCTTGCTGCAATCGCATTCGCGTTCATAAAGCGCGTAATATTCCTCTGGTCATACCTGATCATCATGCCCCTTGCATATGTCATCGGAAACATCGGAACGATCAGGTCTTCCATAGGGCGCTTCGGCGGCAAAGACGCATGGCAGGATTGGATGCACGGATTCATGAAAGAACTTACCTTCGCGCCCGTCATGGCATTTTTCCTGTGGCTTACCCTGTTCGCGCTCTCCGGCCCCATGCTCAGCACTGCATTCAACCAGCAGTCGGCGACACTGGCCGAAACCTGGCAAGGAGTCCAAAACTTCATTATGCCGCTCATATTCATCGGCCTTTTGGGATTCGGATTCGTCACGGCAAACAAAGCGGCGGACGGAAGCTTCGGATGGGCGCAAACCGGAGTCGACTGGGCCACCAAGAGCGTACCGGCCTGGGTTGGAAGAAAAACAGTTGCCGAGCCGGCAACCAAGATTGGTTCGCAATGGCTGCAGTCAAAGCCCGTGCAAGGACTCAAAGCATGGGGTGCGGAGCATTCCAATATTCCGATAGCCGGCGCTGTTTTTGGCAGAATGAGCCAGGGCATCAATACGCTCGAAGAGCGCAATAAGAAACCCATGCAGAATATGGTTGATTCGTATATGAAGACCCACGGATTCAGCAATATCACCGATACCAGCATCCTGCTCAAACGCTTGCAAGCCGCCCAAGCGGCAAATGACTACGTGCAGCAAGGCGCAATCGTCAAGCGCATGAATGAGATCGACAAAGGATACAAACCGTTTGCCCAAGCCGAAGCTGCAAAAATCAATCTGGATAAACTCGAAAAGGCAGTTACTGCGGCCGGCGGAGAGTTCAGCACCGACGAAGTATATAAGGTAAACCCAATGCTCATGCCTCACGGAGCAAGTGCAAGCCAAACGGAAAGGGATGCGTTCCAGAAAACGCTTGACGATTTGAAGGGAGATGACGTTAAAAATCTCGGGAAGGGAGATCGAGATGGATTACTTGGGAAGGAGCTTGTGTCAGGACTGAATTCCGCCGACAAATTTACCGCATTTATGCAGGCATATAAAGGACATAAATCAATGGAGACTGGAAAGACAATGTACACCGAGTTTCAAACGAAAGCTAGCAGCGGTGATCTTGATCCAGCTATTGGCGAATTATCCCTGACTCAGGCAAAACAAATGCTGGGAGATAAGAAAATCACCAACGACGTCAAGAAAATACTTCTGAGGCGCATGAAAAATACTCTTGGCACAGAAGACAGAGAGAAACTCACCAACACCCCGAACGTCGGCGGGGCGATAGATGCGCTTCTCGCTACTGACGCTGCTCCTACGGGACAGACGGCCCGCGACTGGTTCAAATCATAATTTGGCATGGACCTTACCCAAGCAATACAATTGAATGCGCGCAAATACGGATATGTCGCAGATATTGAATCGGTTTCCCCTGAAATCCAGGATTTCTTGAACTCGGAAGGCATTACGATCCTGATCGGCCAGATTTGCCAAAAATACGGCCTGCCGCCAAAAACGCAGTACGATGTCGTCCAGCTCATCGTGTGGTACGTGTCAAAACAGTTGCCTGAGCAAGAATTCATAAATCTTTTGTCTTTGGCGCCTTTGCAATCAAAATTCTTTCCTTTGTTCTTGCATGACCTTCAGGACAAGCTTTGGGATCCGTATGACGCAGCGCTCAACTTGGCAAAAATCCCGTACAAACTTTTAACCAAGCTCAACCCTGAATCTCCTGAAAAAATCCGACAATGGCTGGAAGGCATTGAAAAACAATATCCGGAACAACCGGTCATCGCGGAACCGCAAGGCAACAGTGCAATGTCGGGAAAGGAATTTTCCCTTGGGGATCAAATAAAGATTTTTGCGAATCAAAACGCCGCACAACCGGCCAAAAGCCCCGAGATCAAAATAACAGTACCCGATACCTCGTTTGCGCCGCCGCAGCCCCAAACCGCAAAGCCAATCGAAATTACGGTTTCCCAACCGCAGACTACACCGCAGCAACCATTGCAACACGCGCGAACCACGGAACAGCCGGCGCCGCAAGTGCGCCTGGAAATCAGCTCATCGCCTGCCGCGCCGTTAATTTCCGATCAGGCGCAGCCTCCGGAACAACCAAGCAAACAGTCGGCAGCTTTCACACTGCCATCCATACGGTTTGAACCGTTGTTGCAAAAACAGGAAGGGGTGGTGCCCAAGCAAGCAACCCCGTCCGCCGTGCTCCAGGAAGCATTGGGCGTGCAGAAACCTCCGCAAGAACAGGAGAATGCACCGCATCTTCCGGTATCCCAACAGCCGGCTTCAAGCCAAGGTCAGACCGGACAAACGGAAGTCCCGAAGCAATCAGGAAACGTGATCGACCTGACCAACTGGAACGTAACCAAATAATCATGCGCTACGAACTGCCACGCTATATCGAAGAAGAAGCGAAAATCGCGGGACCACTTTCGGTCAGGCAGTTTTTCATTTTTCTTGCAGGTGGCATTGCGTGCGCATTGTATTTTTATTTTCTCAAGGTTCAAGTAGCGGTTCCGCTTTCATTCGTCACGCTCGGAGGATTGATAGCAGTCGTATTCGGCAAATACAAAGGAAGGCCGATTTCGGGACTCATTATCAGCATGCTCAAATACATCTGGTTCCCGCGCACCTATGTTTGGGAAAAAACAGCTGTGCGCCAGCAAGATCTGTTCCGCGAAACGCGAAGGGTACAGGAACCAAAACAGGAAGAAACTCACGTACAGACGGCCGCCACCCCGGAACAGCTGCGCGACATCGCCAAACAATTGGATGAAAAGCATCAACCATGATTGAAACCGCATCATCACAAGCGATTATCGCCATCGACACCATCCGCGATGGCATCATCATTCTCAAAGGAGGCGGTCTTCGCGCACTTTTGGAAACGGACGGCATCAACTTCGTGCTCAAATCACCAGAAGAACAGCAGGGCATTATCAGCGCGTTTCAAGAACTCCTGACAAGCGCCGATTTCCCGGTGCAGCTGGCGATCTACTCCCAGCACGCAAACCTCGACGCCTATGTCGCGTCGATCCAGGAACTGAAAACAACCGAAACGAACGACCTGCTCAAAGCTCAAATCGACGATTACACCAAGTTTTTATCCTCCTTTACGGAACAGTACAACGTCATGAACAAGCGGTTCATCGTGACTATCCCGTACGACACGCCGGTACTCAACGCTTCGCTGGTCGGAAAGCTTTCCGGAACCCAGCAGCAGCAAAAACCGGAACTCACCGAAGAGGAATTTTCCCGCGGCGCGGCGCAATTGCAAACGCGCATGAACATGGTTATCAATGCGCTCTCGCGCGTGGGGCTTGATATCAAACAACTCGATACCCGGGCATTGGTGGAATTGTTTTACAACCTTTACAATCCGCAGCAAAAGGAAATAACCCGCGCGGCATAACCATGATCGACATTCCGTTTTTCAAAAAGAAGGATCAGGCGC
>JAKALE010000038.1 GCA_021813305.1 bacterium | reverse complement strand
CCGCAGAATGATGCATAATCTATTAGTTATATTTGGCGCCGGTGCCTCGTATGATTATTCAGAGTTTTCTGCGCCATGTCCTCTAACTAACGAGTTAGTAAATAGTAACCGGATGGATCAAAATCTTTTATTAAAGTATAAAGATTGTGGTGATCTATTCACGGAAATACGACCGAATATAATTCAAAAAAGAATAAGCTTTGAGAATGCCTTACGAGAATTGAAGGAAAAGTTTGGTAACCAAAAACATCGCAAGATACAATTCGCTGCTTTAGCATATTATCTAAAAGATTTTTTTAAAAACGCATCAGGACATACATCAACCATTAATAATTATGCAAACCTAATAAATAAATTAAAGGATCATAACTCAGGCACTGCCACTATAGCTACATTTAACTATGATTCACTATTCGAAACTGCACTTAGGACTGGATTTAATAGCATGCGAGATTATATATCCGGAGCAATTAAATTAATAAAGATTCACGGATCTCACGATTGGTCATACATACAAGATAAAAGAAATTTTTTATTACTTTCTGATTCGGACAATTTAATAAGTTACGATATTATCCGAGAAAACCCTGACGTTTTAGAAAAACTTAAAGAAGAATTTGAGCCAGTTCATGATACAGAAATCAGTGACTTTTCAGGTTTTAGATTTCCAGCCATCGCTATACCGCTAACCAACAAACACAACTTTATTTGCCCATTAAATCACACACAAACCTTGCAAAATGCCATCAACACAGTTGATAAAATTTTAATTATCGGCTGGGCGGCTAGGGATCAGAATTTAATTCGATTAATAAAGGAAGGTATTCGCAAAAATATATCCACATTAATAGTGGCTGGCAGCAAGGAAGGGGCATTAGAAACGTCTCGAAACTTGAACGAAATATCTCAGTTAAAATGTGCTTTATCTGACAAAACGTTTTCCGATTCCTTAAGCGATGGAGAAATCGACAACTTTCTTTCTAATTAAAGAATTGGAGGTAAACTACAATACAAAACATGGCGCCTTAAGGCGCCATGTTTTGTATATTACCGTGAACTATTTTGTTTTCTTCCGCATTTCTTTTTCTCCGGCGCGCGGGGCCTTCGCCAAAATGTCGTCGATCAAGCCATACGCTTTCGCTTCCTGCGGCGTCATGAAGTAATCGCGATCCGTGTCTTTTTCGATCTTGGCAATGGGCTGGCCAGTATGGCGCGCGAGAATCTGGTTCAATTGCGCTTTGGTCCGCGTCAATTGCCGCGTCTGGATTTCGATATCGGTTGCCTGTCCTGTGATGCCCTGGCCGAAAATATGAACCTGGTGGATCAAAATTTCCGAATTGGGCAAGGCAAAGCGCTTGCCCTTTGTCCCGGCAGCTAAAAGCACGGATGCGGCTGATGCCGCCGTGCCAACGCAGATCGTCTGGATATCCGGCTTGATCAACTGCATGGTGTCGTAAATCGCCAAAGCTGCAGGCACCACGCCTCCGGGCGAGTTGATATACATGAAGATATCTTTCTCCGGATTTTCGTGCTGCAAGTACAAAAGCTGCGCAATGACAAGATTGGCGACCTGATCCTCGATCGGACCGCCCAAAAATATGATGCGCTCCTTGAGGAGCATGGAGAAAATGTCGTACGCGCGCTCGCCGAATTGCGACTTGTCGATCACCATGGGCACGAGCTGCCCGTACGATCCGCCTTCTCCGTCAAGCTGCGGCACGGGCCAAGGATTCGAGAAATTGGGATACTTTTTCATTGGTAAGGATATTTTTAGTATAAGAAACCAAGGACTCGACGTCAACCGACTTGGCTGCCTCTTCCGGCGTTTTATATTGAAGCAACGCCCTTCCCACCTCGTCCTGCACCTCATCGTTGGTCGGCTCGATGTTCTCTTTGTCCGCGACTGCGCGCATGATCAGGGCATAGCGTACGCGCTTTTGCGCCTGATCCTTGAACTCCTGCTTCATCTGCTCTTCGTTCTTGCCGATATGGGTCAGGTATTCTTTCCACTCCATGCCGCTTTCTTCGATGGAATGTTCGAGCTCGTGGAGCATAAGGTCCTGCTCGCGCGACACCAGGGCGTCAGGAACATCCATGGTCGTCTGTTTGTCGATGACTTCCAAAAGCGCCATGCGGAATTTCTGCTGCTCCTTTTCCTTCTCCTCGTGCTCCATACCTTCGCGCACGCTTTGCTCCAACGCCGCCATGGTTTCGAATTTCCCCATTGACTTCGCGAATTCATCATTGAGCTCGGGCATCTGGGCATCCTGCACGTTTTTCAGCAAGACGCTGAACGCAATGGTTTTTCCCGCGATTGCCTTATTCCAGTAATCCTTAGGCAAGGTCGCGCTGAATGTTTTCTGTCCGGCTTTTTCCATGCCCAAGACCTGTTGCTCAAACTCCGGGAAGATGCGGCCTTCCCCGATCACGAACGAAAAATCGTTCTGCGCGCCGTCCGGCACCGGTTGGTTGTTTTCCGTCATGGAAAAATCAACCGTGACGCGGTTGCCTTGTGCTGCCGGGTGCGCCGCGTCCACGAACGTCCTGCGCGATTTTTGCAGCCACTCCATGGTTTCCTGCACTTGCGCGCCTGTCACCTGGGGCTCATGCCACAGCGATCCCATGGGTTTGAGCAGGTTTTTGTAATCAGGCAATGCGATATCGGGGAACGACGTGAACGAGACCTTGAATTCGAAATCATTCTGGGGTGCGAGTTTGGTCACTTCGATTGAAGGTTGATCCAACGGCTGCCAGTTGTTCTGGTCGGCAAGATCCAGGAAGAATTTCTTTGCGGCTTCGTTTGCCGCGCGCTCATAGAGTGCGTACTCCCCCACGCGTTCGCGCACCAATTCCGCCGGCGCCTTGCCTTTCCGAAATCCCGGAAGATCGGCGTTTGCCACGAATTCGCGCAATGCAGCATCCACGAATGGCTTGAATTCCTCTGCAGTCACGCTCACTGCGACATCCACGCGCGATCCCTTCGATTGTTTAATGTCTGATTTCATAAGAAAAATATATGCTTGGCAAAAGGCATTTTAATGCCCGATGTGCGCCGTGTCAATGAAACGCGCCTAGATGCAGGTCGCACTGATGATCGAATCGCCTGATTCGAGCTTCATGACCGATACGCCCTGCGTGTCCCTGCCTTGCTCCTTGATCGCGTCCAACCCCATGCGGATCGTCTGGCCCTGTTTGGAAACCACGATCAGTTCTTCTTCGGTTTCCAAAATCTTTGCCGCGACCACGTGCCCGGTTTTGTCCGTGACCTTGGCGGTCTTGATGCCCGACCCGCCGCGCTTTTGCACGCGGTACTCTTTGACCTGGGTCATTTTCCCGTACCCCTTTTCCGTGAGCACCATCATGCGCTGCGCCTTGTCTTTTTGATTCGAAGCCATGCCCATGCCCACGATCTGGTCGCCCGACTTGAGCGCCATACCCCTGATGCCGATCGCCTGGCGCCCTTGGGCGCGAAGCTGCATCTCCGGGAACCGGATCACCTGGCCGTTTTTGGTCACGAGCATCACATCGTCTTTGCCCGACGAGAATCCTGCGGCAATCACCCGGTCGCCCTTTTTGGTGGTAAGCACCCTCACGCCCGAGCGCTGGCGCTCCATGAGATCTTTCATTTCAAGCTTCTTGATCACGCCCTGTTCGGTCACGAGCACCAAAAACTGCGATTGCTTGTCGCCCTGGTGATACGGAATGAACGTCATAATGCGCTCGTCGGACGCGATGTTCAAGAAATTGTTGATCGGTTTGCCGCGGGACACGCGCGTCGATTCGGGCAAATCATACGGGCGCATGAAAAACACCTTGCCCGTATCGGTGAAAAACAACAATGTCGCGTGCGTGCTGCAACTGACGACCTGCTTGAGAGCATCGGAATCGGATTTCGCTTCAAACCCCGCAACCCCGCGGCCGCCGCGCTTTTGCACCCTGAACCCTTCAGGGTTCAGCCTGCGGATATAATCGGACGAGGACAAGGTCACCACGACCGTTCCCTCGGGGATCAACTCCTCGTCTTTGACTTCCTGCACCTGCTCGTTTTTGATCTCGGTCTTGCGCGGATCCGCATACTGTTTTTTCATATCCGAAAGCTCGGTGCCGATCACTTCGATAACCTTGAGCGGATTGTCCAGAATGCTCTGCAATTCCTTGGCAAGCTTTTGTTTGTCCAGAAGCTCGGCATGGAGCTTTTCGCGCTCCAAGCGCGCAAGCTGGTCAAGCCTGATCGCAAGGATCGCATCGGCTTGGTGGTCGGAAAGTTTGAATTTCTTGATGAGGTTTTGTTTCGCGGCATCCCGGGATTCGGAGGCGCGGATGGTCTTGATGATCTCATCGATGTGATCAATGGCCTTGACCAAACCTTCGAGAATATGGATGCGGTCTTTTGCTTTGGCAAGATCGAACTGGGTTCTGCGCACCACGACCGTGCGGCGATGTTTCAAAAATTCTTCGAGGATGTCCTTGAGCGACAACGTTTGCGGCTGAATGCCGTCGACCAACGCGATCATGTTCATGTGGTACTTTTTCTCAAGGTCGGTGAACTTGTAGAGCTGATTCAGGATCTTTTGCGCCTGGGCGCCTGACTTGAGTTCCACCACCACGCGCACCATGTCCTGCTTGTCCGATTCGTCTCGGATATCCTTGATGCCTTCG
>JAKALE010000037.1 GCA_021813305.1 bacterium | reverse complement strand
ATCAACGGAAGGCTTCACGCCGGTCAAACCGGGCGCAGTCACCATGTATCATTGCGGACCGACCGTATACTGGACCCAGCATATCGGCAATCTGCGCGGCATGACCATGGGAGACCTAGT
Source organism: bacterium (assembly GCA_021813305.1). The sequence continues at coordinate 4,620 of JAKALE010000037.1, read as the reverse complement.
TGTGCGCAGTTTCCGTTATTTCGGATACGAAGTCACCCATGTACGTAACTATACCGACGTGGGGCATCTTACCTCGGACAGCGATACCGGTGAAGATAAAATGGAAAAAGGAGCAAAGCGCGAAGGTCTTGACCCCAAGCAAATCGCCGACAAATACATCGCGCGATTCGAGCAAGACACCAAAGCCCTGAACCTGCTTGAACCAACGCACAAGCCGCGCGCGACCGAATATATACAGCAAATGATCGCACTCGTGCAGGAGCTTATGGATAAGGGGTTCGCGTACGCGACCGACCTTGCGGTGTATTTCGACGTTCAAAAATTCCCTTCCTACACCATGCTTTCCGGACAAAACCTGAAGCAGCTTGTTTCCGGCGCCGGAAGCGCGGACGTCACTGATCCTGCAAAACGCTCTCCGCTCGATTTTGCCTTGTGGTTCTTCAAGGCCGGCGTACACGCAAAAGCGCTGCAAACCTGGCAATCCCCGTTTTCCTCTCCGTTGGTAAAAAACGGCCAGGGATTTCCCGGATGGCACATCGAATGCTCAGCCATGTCGCGCAGCCTCTTGGGAGAAACGCTCGATGTCCACATGGGCGGCATTGAACATATCCCCGTGCATCACACCAACGAAATCGCGCAATCCGAAGCCGCAAGCGGAAAAAAATTCGTCGATTACTGGCTGCACAATGAGCACCTGGTAGTGAACAATGAAAAAATGGCGAAATCCCAGGGCACGGGGTATTCGTTGCAGGAAATCATCGACAAAGGATATGATCCCCTGGCCTTGCGTTATTTTTTCCTGGGAGCGCACTACCGTTCCAAACAAAACTTCTCGTGGGAAGCGCTTGATGCGGCGAAAAACGGCCTTACGGAATTACGCAAGCGGTTCACGGAACTTAAACGGCAAGGTAAAACCGATATACGGTTATCGGATGCCGCCACTGCGCTCAAGAGGAAATTCGACGCAGCGCTTGCTTCAGATTTCAATGTTCCGCAAGCGCTTGCCATAGCATGGGAAACCGCGAAATCGAACCTGCGGCCGGAAGAAAAATATCCCTTACTCAAAGAATTCGATGCCGTGCTCGGACTCGGACTTGATTCCTACGAAGAAAAAACAAAAGAACGCATGCCGGTTCCCGGAAGCGTGCAAAAACTCCTCGAACTGCGCGAACAAGCCAGAATAAACAAACAGTTCGCCGAATCCGACCGGCTGCGCGCGCAAATCGAACAAGAAGGATATTCAGTCAAAGACACGCCCCGAGGCCAAGTCCTCGAAGAAAAATCCGATTAGCTTTCCCCAGGAAGCGCACAGTCCGCATTGCAAAAAACCGCAAGCGCAGAGACAATACGGATGATTTCGTATGCCACGCAAACCATTCACCCCAAAAGCTAAGGAAAAGAAAAACGCGTCCACGCCCGAAGAGCTCGCGGGGCGCGTGCCGCCCCAGGATATCGAAGCCGAGCAATCAGTGCTGGGCGGCATCATGATCGACAAAAACGCGATGAGCAAAGTCGCGGATCTCCTTGTCGCTGAGGATTTCTACCGAACGGGCCATCAGAAAATCTATGCGGTGATGCTCGAATTTTTCTCCAAGGGCCAACCGATCGACATCCTTACCGTTTCGAGCAGGCTGCGCGAACAAGGCGAACTGGAAGAAATCGGCGGCATGTCGTATTTGTCGGAACTCGTCAACGCGGTTCCCACGGCAAGCCACATCGCCCACTACGGAAAAATCGTAAATAAGAAGCGCGTGCTGCGCGATCTCCTGTCCGCATCGTTCGAAATCGGAGAATTGGCGACCCACGAAGAAAAAGACACCGAGGAAATCCTTGATGCCGCGGAACAAAAAATATTTTCCGTATTCCAGCGCATCGTTTCCAAGGCCTTCCAGCACATCAAGCAAGGCCTGAGCGAAGCGTTCGAACGCATCGACCTTTTGCACAAGCAAAAAGATGAATTGCGCGGCGTTCCAACCGGCTTTAAGACGCTCGACAACATCCTTGCCGGTCTGCAAAAATCAGACCTTATCATCCTTGCCGCCCGTCCGTCCGTCGGGAAAAGCTCGTTTGCGCTCGACATCGCGCGCAACGCCGCGACCGAGTACAAAATCCCGGTCGGCATCTTCACCCTGGAAATGTCCCGTGATCAGGTCATTGACCGTCTGATCTCTGCGGAATCAAACGTCCCTTTGTGGAAAATCCGCACCGGCAGGCTTTCCGAAGAGGGATCGCCCAATGATTTCGAGCTTATCCAGGAAGCCATGGCGCGCCTGGACGAAGCGCCGATCTTCATCGACGACACGCCGTCTCCGACCGTGATCCAAATGCGAGCCATGGCGCGCAGACTCAAGGCCGAATCCGGTTTGCGCCTGCTGATCGTGGATTACATCCAGCTTATCCAACCCGATACCCACTCAGACAACATGGTCCAGCAAATGACCGAAATTTCCCGCTCCCTCAAGGGACTTGCGCGCGAACTCAATATCCCGGTTATCGCGATCTCCCAGCTCAACCGCCAGGTCGAACAGCGCCCCAATCAAATTCCCAGGCTTTCCGATCTTCGCGAATCAGGTGCTATCGAACAGGACGCCGACGTGGTCATGTTCGTACACCGCAAAAACCGGGAAGACGAACCGACGTTGCGCGACAATTTGACCGATATCGTGGTGGCAAAGCACCGCAACGGCCCCTTGGGCAAAGCGACCGTGCTGTTTGCCGATCAATACGCGAGCTTCCGCAACCTTGCCCAGGAGGGCTTTGCGGGCCAGGAGGGAGGAATACCTGAAGACATTGAGTTATGATTCCCCGTTCCCTTTCGCGCTTTATCGAACTGTTTTCAAAAATCCCGGGCATCGGCCCTCGGGCCGCGCACCGCATCGCGTTCTGGTTTTTGCGCCATGACAAAAACTTTTTGCATTCTTATGCCCTGAGCATCCGTGACCTTGCGGAAAAAATCCGCGTATGCAGCCAATGTTTTTTCGTATTCGAGGCAATGCCCAATGACCAGGAAACGCTCTGCGCGATCTGCAGAAACGCAACGCGCGACCAAACCCGCATCGCGGTGCTCGAAAAAGAAACTGATCTTCTGAGCATCGAAAAGACCAAACAATACAACGGCCTCTACCACGTGCTTGGAGGCTTGTTCTCGCCGGTTGAAGGGAACAACCATGACCTGAAAATCGAACAGCTGGTCAAACGCTTGCGTGAAAACCCGCAAACCCAAGAAATCATTCTCGGATTCAGCCACACCGCCGAAGGGGACCTCACGGCGATGGAAATGGAACGCATACTCAAGAACTTCCCGGTCAAGGTTACGCGCCTGGGACTCGGGCTTCCGCGTGGAGCCGACGTGGAGTTCGCGGACGAAGACACGCTGGGCAACGCGCTCAAAACACGAAGGTAATTATTCCTCACGCGCAGGGGTTTCTCTGCGTGAACCGCAGATTCAAAAACTCCAGCGGTTTTTGATCTCCTATGCTCTCATCCCGACGATTTCCGCCTTGCAGAAAACCAAGCTCATCGGGATTCCGAGAATTTCTCTCAGAGAAATCCCTGCGCGATTCGTCTCTATTTAATGAGAGAATAGAAATCTACTTTAACACTGCTTTTTCTGCGGCGATATTCATCTTTAAAAATAGTTTTTGTAATCTCGATTGATTCAACCTTTTTTCCCATGGCGTGACTGCGCAATTTTGAATCGCAGCGAAGGCTAGTGAGAAATAAAGAAGTTTTGCAAGAAAAAACCGCTGGCCATATATGCAGCGTAAAGTTTTTTCTTGCAAAACGACTAGTATTTCCACTAGTCGAAGCTCTAGACGAGAAATTGCGCAGCTCCGCCAACCCCTACCCCTTGATTTCGGTAATCTCGAGTTCAGTTTCCGAAGCGCGGAATCCTTTCTTTACCCTGCTGCGCGCCTTGGGGCGGTATTTGAACGCGATCACTTTCGGGCCGCGAGTCTGCTTGAGTACTTTTGCGCGGACCACGGCGCCGGACACTACGGGCATGCCGACTTTGACCGAATCGCCATCAAGAATGCAGTACACGTCCTTGATGTCGACGGTTTCGCCATCCTGCGCTTTCATGCGGCTGACTTTGAATTTCATGGACGGATGCACCACATACTGGTGCCCCTGGATCAAAACGACCGCTTTTGAGTTTGAAGATGATTGCTTTGAAGCCATAGCTTGTGATTAAAATGCATTAACACCTACCAATACCAGCGCGTATGCGAGCACAATTCCCTGCGCCACAATAGTCATGAACGCGACAAAGAGTGCATACTGCCTGTTTTGAGCTGTTATGCGTCCCACTATCATAGCATTAGTGAGCAAAATTATCAATCCGATGGCGGCAACCAAAAACAGCATGGGGCGCGTGCCGAACAAATCCCCGGGATTCCCCCATTGATACCGGATGATATACGGCCCTGCATTCGCCGGAATCCGTGCTTGAATCAGAAACCAGGAACCCGCGTTAAGCAAAAACGCCAGCCCCAGCATCACCCATTCTGCACGATCAATAAACCAACGGACCATAAAAAAACTTAGTACCCCCATGGGGATTCGAACCCCAGTTCCATGGCTGAGAACCATGTGTCCTGGACCAGGCTAGACGATAGG
>JAKALE010000036.1 GCA_021813305.1 bacterium | reverse complement strand
GTGTTCATGCGTTTTGCGCCAAACGGCTTCGGACGACATGGTCCAGGGCGTGCGGATGCCCATGAACCAGTTTTGTTTCATTTTGGGAAGCGCTGATCCGATGACGAAAAACAAGAGCGCCATGAGCGGCACGACGACCCATGTAACCGGAAAGCGCATGCCGAGATTCCAGGCGAGCACATAGGCATGCAATGCGGCGATGAATCCGATGATGCTTGTCACGACGGTGTTATATTGTTGTCGGAACAGAGCAACGTTGTGTTTGAGCGGATCGACTTTCGGAAGGATCAGGAACAGGATAAACATGGCAGCCATAAGCGCCGGTGTGAACAACGCGGCCCAGAATCGGGACATAAAACCGTCCGGTTCTCCGGTCAGCCCCCAATGGGTTGCCATGGCACGGGGCAGAATCGGATAAAGCATCAGGCTCGCCGCGGCGCTGGCAAGAATCAGCCCGATCAGGACGAAGTTCGCATTTTTTGTTTTCATACAGATAGTATACCACGCCGCCCATTATGGTCTTTTGCAATTCCAAACAATCCGTTGTGCGCGCGCGTAACGTCCAAACCGGATAAGGGCTGCGCTGAATTTTACGCGCAGGCGGGAATCCCAGACGGCGCCGGGTTCCTTCCAGAATCCGTTTATGAAAAGCGTCTGGTCTTTGAGCACCGGCTCGATGCGTCCCACGAACTTGTCCCCGAACAGCATTGGCAGAACGTAATAGCCGTGCAGGCGCTGGTGTCTGGGCGTATAAACCTCCCATTTGTATTTGAAACCGAATAACTGCTCAATCGTGGTGCGGTCCCAAAGCAAATTATCGAGCGGCGCCAGAAAGACCATGCGCGGATGCCCGAATCGTTTTTGTTCCATATCCAAAAGAATCCGCCGATCCTTTGACTGGATGACAAACGGTTTGGGGCATCCCTCGATGCGCACCGCGCATAACTTTCTGTCGCGAACGAGTTTTGCAATTCCTCGTCCGAGACGCGTTCCCTGTTTTAACCCGAGCCATCCGGTCCCTGCCCCCGAAGCGGGTAGCATGCCTGTTGCCTGGACTCTGCGCGCGATGCTCTGCAAAAACATTGCTTCCGATCTGCGCTTCGGCAGGCGCAGCGTCCGTCCGTATACGTTTTGGGGCGCGTCGTAATATTTTCTGCCGTTTGTGCGGTATGCGATCGTGAGCTTTCCGGCCCGCCACAGGCTGTCTACGGCGTTTTTGCCCCAATGCGTGGGACCCCACCAAATATCCGCTTTGCGGGAGTCCATAAGATCAAGCGATGAGATCGGTCCCTGCGTGCGGATGCGCGAGATCAGTCGGCTGAGTTCCCGTTTGTGTTTTTTGAGGAACGCGCCGGTCGCGGATCCGTCGTTCTCCCAGTGTGCGGCCTGGCAATAAACGAGGTCTTCTATCGGAATAATGCACAATTCCTTATCGTAATATTCAATACCCTTGCGTTCATCGTAAAGCCACGCGTAATATGCGTCAGGATGGATATTCTGTACGCGGCTTTGGAGCACCAGGTCGGTGTTTCTGCCGCACGGATTGAGCGGATCGTATTGGATTGCGCGCAATGTTTTGAATACGGTTCCGATATTCGCCGCGCCCAAAAGCCGGTGCACAGGAAACAAAAGCTGCTTTCGGAGCAGGAAGAGGCGCGCCGCGTGCCTGGAAACCGTTATCGTTTTGTTTTCCAGATCCATTGATCCAGTCCTATGAATTCGGGAATCCGGTTGATAAACGGAATGTACGGAAATGCGATCAAAAGCAAAACGCAGCTGCCCAGAATCAGCGCGCCGTCGCGATCCTGATTGGGATCGTTGGCCAGAATCGTGTGGTCAAGCAATCCAAGCGGTGCAAGCCACCACGCCCCCGGCGGTACGCTTCCCCGTTCTTCGCGCAGCATGCCGTATTGTTCCGTCGTGATCCCGAGGGCTTGCGCTTGCGAATCGAGTACACCGGTGTCGGACAAGAATCGCGTCACGTACGTTTGGTCAGTAGCGTTTGCCTGCCTGAGCGCCGGTTCGTATAATCCGGACTGGGCCATGCGTACAAGCATGCTGATACCGGCGATGACTGGGTTTGCCGATGCTGAATTGAGGGTTGCGCCCGAATTAAAATACGACTTTGCATCTGCAATGGCGCGGGTTTGCGTCTGGGCATCGTTTTTTTGAAAATTTGAAAGGGGGTTTGCTGCCTGCTCTGCGCGCGTTTCCTGGTCGAGCGGACGGAAAACGTAGATTTGGGCCGTGTCGTACGTGTACGGATCGATCGAATCAAGGTATGTCGCCGTATCGGACGTGCGTTCAAGTTCCGCGATCAGCGTCGTTGCCAAAAGCTGCGGATTGCTCGTGGCAACGTCTTGGATCGTGACCGGCGCGATGGTTGGCGACGGGAATATGCGGGCGAGGATGATGATAGCCATAATTACCGCTCCGCCGCGCGCGAACAACACGGCGTGATTGGCGTGCGTCATTTGATAGTGCGCGTTTTGTTTGAACGGCTTGGCGATGCCGCGCGTTTTCACGAGAAAATAGTGGACGAAGAGCAGCCCCAAAATGACAAGCGGAATAAGCATGATGTGGATGCCGTATATCTGCGCATAGTTGAGATTATTGATAAAGTGCCCCAAGCCGCTGCCGTTATAGAGATCGGATGCCTGCAGCGCGCGCCACTGCGAAGAAAAATCGCCGCGCAATCCGTATCCGAACTCGGCTTCCATAAGCGCCAGAAACAACATGCTTGCGCCGATAACCCACGTGAACCGGCGGGGCGATCGGTATCCCGATGTCAAAAACACGATAAGCAAATGGAGCAGCACGAACAGAACAAATGCCTGCGCCGACCACAAGTGTACGCTTCTGACGAATATTCCCAAAGAGTCGGAAAACCACCATGCCGATCCCTTGAATACCATGATCATGCCCGAAACGACGAGCATGAAAAGGCTCGTCATGGACAAAAAACCCAACGAGTAGAACACTTTGTTCGCATACGAAGGTACGACGTCAAGCATGAGGTTTTTCGCGATCGCGATCAATGATCGGTTTTGTTGGTCTGACATATTTATTATTTGATTGTTCCCGTGATGCTTCTGATTTCCGGAGACGAGCCCGGAGTGAAATGCGTGTAAAAAACGCGTACGGTGTTTTTGTCGATTTGGATCGCGGAAGGATCGTACATGCCGTCTCCTGCGGCGATCTGGGCAATATCGCCGAACACGAGTCCGTCGGTCGAATCAAGGGAATAGATGCCCGGATCTGCGTATGGCGGCACGGTTTTGCTTAGGGATACCGCAATCATGACGTAGGTGTTATTCGGCATGCGCAAGACCGAAGGATCAATCAGCAGTCCCGTTGATTGCACCAGCGGAATTTCCGCGTTGAATGAAAGCCCGTCGCGGGAAGATGCGATCACGATTCCGCCGCCCGCCTGGGCATTGTGCGAGTCGTAATAGAGATACGTCGGACCGTCCGGACGTTTTACCGCTTCGGGCATCGCTGTCCAGCCGTTATCGCCGTTCTTTTGCGAGTCGATACGTATTCCTTCTTTGGTGAAATTCAAACCGTCCGGAGAAACGGCCGAAAAGATATTCCGTATGGCAGAGGCCGGGTCAAGCGTTGCGTTCATGCCCGTGTAATACATGCGGAACCTTCCGTCGTCCGTTTTAACTATTGTCGGATCGGTTACCAGGAATTCAGTGCTCGAAGCGTTCGATTGGTCGGCAAGAACTCGTATTCCCTGTTCCGGCACGAATTGCAATCCATCGTCGGAAATTGCGGACGCAATACCCTGTTCGGCTGCGTAATACATGCGGAACCTTCCGTCCTCAAGCCTCGTGATGTAAGGAGCGCTGCTTGAGGCTATTCGCATGCCCGGGTCGTAAGACCACGTCAGAATTTTCGGCGAGGATGCAGGAGACGGGCTCAAAAATGGCGTGAACGAGGGGGTGCCAGGCATCGGCGATGGTTTCGGCGTTTCGATTGTAAGCGTCGTGGTCGCGTTCCTGGTCGATAACGGCGTTGGATCGGGTGATACACGGGATGGCGCAGCCCCCATTTTCGCGGGCGAAGCGGCATATTTTTGCGCCATAAGAAACCATACGCCGCCGGCAACCAGGATTATGAGACTTGCAGCAAACAATACGGCGAACTCTGAAATTCCTTTTGCTTTGCGCATGATTTCGTATTGTAACACGCGGCAAATTTCCGGTGCATAACGTGCGTGGAAAATATTCTTTGAGGCGTTTATACTGGGGGCAGATACGTATTTGTTTTCTCCGTTATGGGATCGTACAAAATCCAGGAATTGATGACGCTGGCAGACGGCGTGCTTGCGCGTAATGTCCAGGATGAAGGCATTGACTCGGGATATACGACGCCAGCAGGCAAAATGACGGTGCCAGGAGGATCGGTCCCTTCCCGTTTGTATCCATACCAGTGGCTATGGGATACATTTTTTTGCGCTGCGGAAATGTCGAATTTCGACCAGGCCATGCGCGACATAAGGATATTTTTGCAATCTCAACACTTGAATGGGTTTTTGGGCCACATTCGTTACAATCGGGTCGTCAAACGATACTTTCCGTCTCCCGAAATCTACTACGAATTACCCAGCCGCCCAATGTCGCGTATGGCATCATGCGGTTGATCGAACGAATGCATGAGCGCGGCATGAAACCGGAAGCGCGCGCGTTTCTTGAAGAAACATACCCCCGCGTTTTTAAATATCATTCCTATCTCCACAATTTGCGTTCCGCACCGAATGGCCTGATCGTTACGATCCATCCGTGGGAAAACG
>JAKALE010000035.1 GCA_021813305.1 bacterium | reverse complement strand
GTTTCCGACAAAAGCCGTTTTGCGCGTAGTGATCAGTTCCGCGCGATCAGGAAAGAATACTTTGTCTTCCGGTTAGTATGAACAAACAATCGTTGCGGCCGTCCCGCATCATGGCCGGCTTCTACTGGGTCGTTGTCGCGTTATTTTCCGCGCTCGAACCGTGGGGAAAAATCGACACGCGCGACTTTTCTTATATGGGGCAGGGGAAATTCTGGGAGTACAATGCCTATATCGTTTTCGTTTTGGCGTCCATGGTTGCGCTGGGCGTCCTGCTTTGGAATAGGAGGCCCGGAGCAAAAACTGCCGTATGGATGGCGGTGGCCAACACGATGTTTGCCGTCATGGTCCTGTTTGACTTGCTTCATTTCTTTCCCGATCCTGCGCAGCCGCTGCCGTTTTTGGTCGCCGTGATTGAAGCAACGACCGCCTGTACGGTATTGGGTATGCTTTGGTGCATACCCGGGCTTTTAGGAAAAAACAGCTGATTCGAAGAGTTGGTTTGCTTCCGGCCGGCAGTGCGTTGTTGTGTGCCGGGTGTTAAAATAAGAATTACATTTTTAGGCATGAAACTTTCAAATTCCGCAAAACTTTGGATAGCAAGGATCGTAAGCGCGGCGTACGGCTTGCTGGCCGTGCCGGGCGCTTTCCTCGCGGTGAGCACGGCATTCTTGTTCGACGCGCCGGGTTCCGAAACCAGCCCTTTGACGAATTTGTTCGCCTGGAGCATCGACATGTTGCCTTTGGTGCTGCTCGTTTCGTGCGTCGGCGGTCTCGTGTGCGCGTTTGGGAACAGGGCTCAGTGGAAGGCCCGGCTCGGGAAAGTTCTTTTTCTGCTTCCGCCCGCAAACTTTTTGATTATTATTGCAATAATTGTTTTGCTCATGACGTTGTGCGGGGGAAACCTAGTGTGCCATTTATAACGCATAACGGACGCTCGGTTTCATTGCATTTGCGCAGGCCGAAATTGCCAAGAGAAATTATCGTAATCCGCCTATTTCCATGAAATCAATCCGCCGCCGAACCGACCATATTTACGGCAATCCGTACGTGGCCGGTACGATCCTGGTCCGCGTCGCCGGAGCCTTGTCCATGCTGTGGTTTCCGTGGTGGGGGTTGATGGCGACTTACCTGTTCGATACCGCGGATGCGTGGTTTTTGATGCAGAAAGCCGGTTGGAACAGGAAGCAATATCATCTGCTCGACAAATACCTTGATTGGGTGTGCTATGCGGTCGAATTTCTCATTGCATTGCGTGTCGGCATGGCCGTGTTGTTCGGGATTCTGCTCGCGTGGCGGTTTGTGGGACAGCTGCTTTTTATTAAGACAGGGAAGACGGTTTATTTCCTTCTCGCGCCGAATATGTTTGAAATCTGTTATATGTGGCTGGTTGCTGCTCCCTTGGAACACATCAGTGACGCGTTGTCAGCGCGGGCCTACCTTGCGATATTCATTGGGCTGATAGTGCTCAAAGTGGTGCATGAGGCATGGCTGCACTGGATATGGCCTTCGTACCTCAAGGCATACGGGTTTCCGCGGTTTCTCAGAAACCTCGGGTATCACAACGTCGGCTATTGACGGTTCAGAACAGGAACGCAATTGTTCCAATCCATATCAGCGCTTCAGCTGCGAACGCAGGATGGCGGCTGAATACGTGCCAGCGTTCTTTCACGGAATCGGGGCGCTTGGCGAGTTTGAAAAAATGCACAACCTTGGCCGAAAGTGGCCAGAGCCATTGGACGCCTTCGCTGTAGTTGCCCGTATCGAGGATGAAGTGGGAAAGTACGCCGATGGCGGCGATGAGTATGGTGTGGCTGTAGGGGAGCGCGAGCGCGGCGTTCGTCGCAAAGATCACCGCGAACAACCCGGTCCAAACAACGGGTTTGTGCAGAAGCGAGGCATGGTGCTTGGTGCCGTATCCATAAGCAAGGATATCGATGTCGGGCGCGACGGCGGATATCATGGCGATCGCAAAGATATGTTCCGGGGCTGCTGCTGCGCCCATAAGCGCGGCGGCTTTTGCTATGCTTGCGCCGACAAGCAGATGGGTTGGAGTGGACATATGCTATGATAGCAAGTTCATGGCGGTGGTAAAATGGGCATCACGGACTTAAATTTGTCCTTTCCGCGATTATGGTCTAGTTTGGCGCGCACGAAAAGACCAAATATTGTAGGATCGTGCCGTATCTCGGACAGTTTTCTAAATTTTGCGAATTGGTATAAACTTATTTCTTATGAATCAATCCCTTTCTTCTTTGTTGTACTCTTGGGCGACGGCGAGCGTGATTGCCAAATATCTCACGATATTCTTTTCCACGTACGTACTCTACATCGTCATTATGGCGGTCCTGTACTGGGCTTGGGCGAAGCGCAAGGATTTATGGCATACGATACTTTTGTTCGTGCCTGCGGGAGGCAACCGCGTGGTGTTCACCGAACTTATCCGTTTGTTCGTCTACTCGCCCCGACCGTTTATCGTGAACCATTTGGTGCCGTTGGTGTCCGATCCCCGGCGCGAATGGTATACGTCGTTTCCGTCAGGGCATACGATTTTCCTGTTTTCCCTTGCCACGTCGGTGTGGTTTGAAAACAAAAAAGTCGGCGCGGCGCTGTTTGTGCTCGCCGCTTTGGTCGGCATTGCGCGCATCGCGGCTGGCGTACACTGGCCGACCGACATCATCGGCGGAGCGCTGCTGGGCGTCGCGTTTTCCGTTCCGGAAGTCATGATTCTGAAAAGATTGTTTCCGTCCAAGCATCACACGCGCTAGACCGGATCGTTGCGCGCAGCAACAAGGCCGAGGATTTCCCTGGCCTTGTTTTGTCTGAGCACGCGCGAAGCTTCAAGCAGCGTCGCGCCGGAAGTCGCAACGTCGTCGATAAGGATCACGCATTTGCCCGACACTCCGTTATCGGGTTTCATGCGGAATGCGTTTCTGATATTTTGTTCGCGCAACGCGCGCGTCTCCAGCTGCATTTGCGGAACACTGAAGGCCGCGCGCGCCAAAGCCGGAACATAAGGAATTCCAGTTGCCGTTGAAAATTCTTTCGCCAAAAGTTCTGCTTGGTTGAACCCGCGCCAACGCACGCGCGAAGGGGCAAGCGGGATTGCGGCACAGACCCAATCCCGTCCGGTCTGTTCGACGTACGATTTGAATACTGCATCGTAGTGCTTGACGAGCAGGACGCCAAGCCATTCTGCAAGCGGCTCGACGAATTTGTATTTATAGTCCCAGAGCAGGCGTTTGAGCGTTCGGTTTTGATACGAACCCGCGACGCCCAGGAATCGCATGGGGCCGCGATGAGAGGCGCACGGCGCGTAGTTTTTACATTTTTTGCCGCATACAGGGCAGCATGCCCATTGGTGGACATTGACGGACGCGAAGCACGCGGCGCACACGAATCCGCCAGGGTTGGTATCGGGATTGTGCGGTTCCGAACATATCCTGCATTGGAGCGGAAACAGGCAGTCAAGAACGAAATCGCGTATGTTCTTGAGGAGCATTGCATATAGTGTATAATGAATTTCGAGCTATGGCAGCATTAGATTTAAATAAGGTATTGGGACAGGTACGCGATTTTTTGGCGCCTTCGTCGAGCGTTTTGGGCATCGACGTCGGCACCACGTCTATCAAGGTCGTAGAACTCGAACGTCAGAACGGCGCGATCACGCTGCGCAATTACGGCATGCTTGAAAATTCCGGACACTTGGAGCGCGAGAACGCGGCGATTCAGACCAGTTCCCTGAAAATCATGGATGAAATGACCGCGGGTTTACTCAAGGAACTTTTGAATCAGATGAAGCCGACGTCTCGGAACGCGGTATTTTCGCTGCCGGCATTTTCGTCGTTTGTCACGGTCATGGAATTGCCAAACGTGACGGAAAAGGAAGTTGGCCAGGCAGTGCCGTACGAAGCACGTCAGTATGTTCCGTTTCCGTTGACCGAGGTGGTGCTTGATTGGGAAGTGCTTACGCCCTTGCCGGGCGCACAGACGAACCGTACCGAGGTTCTGCTTATCGCGGTGCTTCAGGAGGTGGTTAATAAATACTATCGCATCGCCGAACGGGCAGGACTTAGTTTGCGCGCATTGGAATTGGAACCCATATCATTGGCGCGCGCATTGCTGGGCGAGGATCCGAGCGCCATGGTAATGGTTGACATGGGCGCGCGCGCTACGAGTATCTCAATCGTGGACGAAAAACACGTTCGCCTTACGCATGACATCGATACTGCCGGCAACGATCTGACCATGTCGGTCGCGCGCGGACTCAACATTGCGGCGAGCAAAGCGGAAGATTTGAAAAAGGCCCAGGGGCTCAGAGTTGCGCCTGATCAGCAATTTCTGCCCGCGCTTATGACGCCGATTCTCGATGTGGTCATTTCCGAAGTGGGAAAACTCGCGAAACGATACTCGGATCGTACGCACCGGGAAGTGAAAAAGATCGTTCTGACCGGTGGCGCAGTGCTGCCCCCGGGCATCCGCGAGTATTTCGAACAGGAATTGCACGTGCCGACAGTGCTCGGAGATCCGTTTTCCAGCGTTACGTACAATCAGATGCTCACTCCGATACTCAAGGAAACCGGGAATTCCTATTCAGTCGCGCTCGGCGCCGCACTCAAGGGTTTCAAAAAATAGCGCATGTGGATAAACGCGCATTCGCAGAGCGACTTTTCCCATAGCGGGTGATACAATACGTGCATCAATATGGAAGCGCCGCAAAACATTCAGCAGTTGCCCAAAACCGAGATTGCCGCTCCGGCGACTCCGCGTAATTTGTTGCTCGGATCGTTCATTTTTCTGTTCGTTGCGGGCGGATTTTACCTGTTTTGCGCAGGGTATCAGAAAGTCGCTGCGTCCCAAGTGCAAAGCCTGGATAACGAAATTCAGGATACG
>JAKALE010000034.1 GCA_021813305.1 bacterium | reverse complement strand
CTCGGAATCATGGAACGAGGTGCAGTCCCGCGTGCGCAAGATCGAGGCGACCAGCGACTGGGTGGAAATCGACGTGTGCGACGGAACCTTGGGCAAGCGCATAACATGGAACAACCCGGACGATCTCAAGTCGCTTCAAGCGCCGGCGACCTTGCGCATTGCAGCGCACCTGCTTGTTGCGCATCCGGAAAAATACGTCGATCAGTGGATTCATGCGGGCGTGCGTAGGATCATTGTGCAATGGGAGGGCATCCGCGTGCATGGATTCGCGCGCCTGTTCGGGCGCAAGGCGGAGCGCAAGGCGATGCAATTCATCAAAGACCTGTGCGTGAACAATTGGGTCCAGTTCGGCATTTCCATAGGCCTTGAAAGCTCGGTACGCGACATTGAGCCGTATCTTGCCATGTGCGACATGGTGCAGGTACTCGCGGTGCCCATCGGGCTTTCCGGAGGGGAGTCGGACCAAGATTCGTTTTTCAAGGCGCATGAGCTTTCGGCGCTGCGCGAAAAATACCATTACAAAGTCGAATGGGACGGCGGCGTAAACCTGAATACGATACAGGATATCGCGAAGACAAAAACCGATATCGCGGTGTCGACTTCGTTCGTATTCAACGCGCCGGATCCGAATCAGGCGCTTGAAGCATTGCGCAGACAAGTGTTACTCTAGGTTCTATGGAGCAGACATTCGAACAATCGCGCAAACTCGCGTATCAGATCCGCCAGGATATCATTCAGATGCTCGATTACGCCAAGTCAGGGCATTCGGCTGGCCCTTTGGGCCTTGCGGATATCTTCGTCGCCTTGTATTTCCATGTACTGCGTCATGATCCGAAAAACCCCTCATGGGAAGACCGTGATCGGTTTGTGCTGTCCAACGGGCATACCTGTCCAGTGCTCTACGCGACGTTGGCGCGCGCGGGATATTTTCCGGTGCAGGAGCTGAAAACCTTGCGCACGTTCGGTTCGCGTTTGCAGGGCCATCCGCATCGCACGTCATTGCCCGGGCTTGAAACAACGTCGGGTCCTTTGGGATCGGGCATCGCGCAGGCGGTCGGGATGTGCCTCGGCGCACGGTTGGACAACAAAAAATGGGAAACCTGGGTTGTTGCTTCGGACGGCGAATTACAGGAAGGCAATTCATGGGAGGCTATCCAGACCGCGTCGCGCTACCACTTGAACAGCCTTACCGTTATTATCGACCGCAACAATATTCAGATTGACGGGTTCACCGAACAGGTCATGCCTTTGGAACCGCTCAAAGACCGGTTCGAAGCGTTCGGCTGGCACGTGCTGGAAGTCGACGGACATAACATCGAAGCGGTCGTGGATGCGTGCAACGAAGCGCGTTCGATTTTCGAGAAACCGGTCGCGATCATCGCGCATACGATTCCGGGCAAGGGCGTTGATTTCATGGAGTTCAATTACAAGTGGCACGGCGAAGCGCCCGGACACGAAGATGCGCATAAGGCGCTTGCGGAGCTGCGCACGCTCAAAGGAAAAGTGGAACCTGAATAACATGCTCAATCCTGAATTGCATTTGAACCAAAACGTATTCGACGCGCAAAGCGAGCGCCATACCATGCGCGAAGGATTCGGGCAGGGGCTTTTGGATGCGGGAATAAAAAATCAAAACATCGTGGCCTTGGCCGCGGACCTGCGCGATTCGGTTTCCATGAATAAATTCGCCGACCAGTTTCCCGACCGGTTTTTCGAGATGGGAGTCGCGGAACAGGGCATGGTAACCGTGGCGTCCGGCCTTGCCGCGACCGGCAAGATTCCGTTCACCGGATCGTATGCGACGTTTTCTCCGGGAAGAAACTGGGAGCAAATCCGCACCACAATCTGCTACAACGATATGCCGGTAAAGATCGTCGGATCCCATGCAGGACTTTTGACCAGCCCCGACGGCGCCACGCACCAAGCGCTCGAGGATATTGCGATGATGCGCGCTTTGCCCAACATGGTCGTGGTAGCCCCCTGTGACACGAATGAGACATACAAAGCGACCCTGGCGATCGCGGAGAACAAAAAGCCTTCATACTTGCGCGTCATGCGCCCGCCGGTGCCGGTCATCACGACCGAAAAGACGCCGTTTCGCATCGGCAGAATCGATACGTTTTGGAAAAGCGAAAAACCCAAGGCGACGATTTGCGCGGCCGGTGATATGGTGTATTTCGCGCTCTGCGCTGCGATGGAACTGGAACAGGAAGGCATCGGTGTCGAGGTGCTCAATGTTGCGACCATCAAGCCGTTGGATATCGACGCCATTGTCGTGAGTGCGAAAAAGACCAAGGCGGTCGTGACGGTCGAGGATCATCAGCGCGCCGGCGGCATGGGGTCTGCAGTCGCCGAAGCGTTGGCGCAAACATATCCGGTGCGCATGAGAATCGTTGGCGTCAACGATCAGTTCGGCCAATCGGGAACGCCCGAAGACCTGATCATGCATTACGGACTGGGACAGAAATTCATCGCGCAAGCGGTGCGCGAAGCCATTGCGGCAAAGTAAAAGCATTTCCATGGTATTCGACGTTGTGACAGTTGGGGCTGCGGTTGCGGACATCATCATGCATGCAGCAAAAGGAAAAGACAGTCAGATTACGCTCGCGGACGGCCGCATGAGTTTTCCCTTGGGCGCAAAATTCGAAATTAACGAATCCGACTACCTCCTGAACTCCGGAGGCGGCGCGACCAATACCGCGGTGACATTTTCCCGCCAGGGACTTTTGACCGGATGCGCAGCCGAGGTCGGGGAAGATGTGTTTGGTGCGCTCATTGTTGAGCAGCTGCGCCAGGAGCATGTGCAGCCACTCATATCCGTGAACAAGAAATTACCGACTGGCGTGTCCTGCATTTTGGTCCATGAAAACGGCGAACGCACCGTGTTCACCATGCGGGGTGCGTCCGGAGATCTCACTTTGTCCGAAATCCCGTTTGCCGACATCGAAACGCAATGGGCGTATGTGAATCCCGGCAATATGCCCGAGTCGCGCGTGAGTCGCATCGTGTCCATGTTCGAGAAAAGCAAAGCAAAGGTGGCGCTTAATCCTTCCAAACACCAATTGGAGCAGGGTATTTCCGGAATGAAAAAAGTGCTTGCGAGCGTTGACGTTTTGCTGGTCAATGAAGAAGAAGCGAGTAAATTGACAAGGATTCCCCGGGAACGCGAGTCAGATATTTTTAAGGCGTTGGACAAAGCGGTGCGCGGCATTGTGGTCATGACCATGGGGCCGCGCGGCGTGAAAGTTTCCGACGGAAAGACCGTGTGGAGCGCGGGCATATTCAAAAACAAAACTATCAAGGATCGGCTGGGAGCAGGGGATGCGTTCGGCGCAGGATTCGTTGCCGGGCTTTTGACGCACAGCAAGGAAAACGGATCCAAAGATTTCTCCGATACGGCGATTGCGTATGGCATACGTCTTGCGAGCGCCAATGCGACTGCGGTGGTTGAAGGGCTTGGGCCTAAAGTCAACATCCTTACGCAAAAAGAATTCACAGGCGGCACGCGCTGGAAAACCTTTGCCATTAAGAAAACAATACTTGCATAACATGGAAGCATTTGAATCATTGGCACAGATTTTGCGTACGGATAAGGACATTATCCAAGGGATCGATGCCGCTTCATCCGCCGCTTCAGGGAAAACCGGCTGTCTTGAGGCGGTCGAGTCGGATCGGCAGAGCCGATGCAAGGCGATCATGGCCGCATTGGGCGTTGCGGACACAGCTTCCGCGCTGGATTTGTGGTCGGCGCTTGAACGAAAAGTCGCGTCGGACGAAATGAAGCTCAAGCAGGAAATCGGCGTAGTTGAGATCAAATCGTACGACGATTGGAAAAAAGTCCTTGCGTTCACGTATGCGAAAGTGAATCCGAGCCAAGGCTGGTTTTTGAAACATTCCAAGGCAGAGGAATTTTTGCGTGCCAATCCGCCCCAGCATCTGGTTTCATTTTTGGGATATACGGATATCGGTGCGTGTCTTGCCAAGGAAAACCTGGTGGATGTGTTTGCGAGCGTGCGTTTTGCCGAAGACAAAGAATGGCTCAACACGGTGTTTTTCAAGCAGTACGAAACGTTGCAACCCAGGGATTTCGAACTTCGCTCGATTGATGCGCGCGTCCTACCCGAGCGCTACGCGCCACTCGCGCAGCATTTCATCGAAAAAAAATACCATAACCTGAGTCATCTCAAGGAGCTGGGCGTCCTGTTCGTCACGCCGGTCCAGTGGCATCAGCCCGGTGAGTTCACCAAGGTGTTTTCTTTGTCGTTCCATTACCTGTACGAAATCCAGTTCTATGCGGATATTACCAAGCGTCTGCTCGATCAAGGCGCGGAATTCACCAAAAGGTTTATTTCCATGCTGCGCGGCGACGTGCCTGACCCGGTCGTGGACCTGAAGCATCCGTCATGGGAAATGACCCAACGCTATCTTGAAAAAGACGATCCGTTCGAGATCGGACTGGTGATCCCCCACGTGAATCCCGAATCCATCCATTGGGCAAAAGCGCAGGATACCATGGCTCAGATCGCGCCCGAGCTCGGGTTATGGAAGGGAGCCGATTGGGTCGGCGCGTTGGCAAAAGACGACGTGGGAGAAGATGTATTGGTAAGCTTCAATGTCGTTGATTGCGCCATGAGCCTTTCAGATCAAACGAAGAAGAAATATCTGTATCATCAGCGAGAAGCGTTGTGGAACAGGATGTATGTTGAGTATTTCGGCGCGGACAAGCTTGAGGAATTCTGCAAAGAGCATATTATTCAGGGAATATGACGATGACCTTGCGCGATTACATTCAGGATGCATACGAACGCGGGTATGCCATCGGGCATTTCAACGTGTCCAATTGGGAGGGGATTAAGGCGGTAAGCGAAGTGTGTGAGGAATTGCGCGTGCCGGTGATGATCGGTGCGTCAGAAGGGGAGTCAGGATAC
>JAKALE010000033.1 GCA_021813305.1 bacterium | reverse complement strand
TCACGGGCTCATGGGGAGAATCCACAGTGACGTGGAATGCCCAACCTTCTATTGCGAGTTCTACTTCAGCATCGGTTTCTTCTGGGACCGCAGATAACAGCACACTGACCTGGACGGTCACGACCGACGTGCAGAATTTCATCAATGGAACAAACGCGAATTACGGATGGATGATCAAAGATTCGGTAGAATCTGATAATCCGACTCGATCCGGACAATTTTGCTCTCATGACTATGACGGAAGCGGGGATTGCGGGGACGGAAATCACGTACCTCAATTGGTCATAACATATACGGTTCCATCTGCTACACCGACCCCCACAGTGACTCCAACCGTTACCCCGACAGCCACTCCCACGATTACGCCGACACCTACGCCGACTATTACTCCGACTCCAACGCCTATTTCCGGATGTACGGACCCGACTGCCTTAAATTACAATGCTTCAGCGACCGTGGATGACGGTTCCTGCACGTACGCAACACCGACGCCTACGCCGACTGTCACGCCGAGTCCTGAGGTGTCTTCGTCTCCTACGCCAACGCCGATCTCCGGCTGCACCGATCCGACTGCGACCAACTTCAACGAAGCAGCGACCGTGGATGACGAGTCATGCATATACGCAACGCCGACTCCGGAAATAAGTCCGGAAGTTTCTCCGACGACGCAACCCGAATCAAGCCCGGTATCGGTGGCCGGCGGCGGCAATGCCGGAACCGCAACGATTACGGTAAACATGAGCGTGATCAACGATGGAGGAGGAACCAAAACTGTGACTGATTTCCCGTTGTTCATCGATGGATTCTCGGTGCAGAACGGCGTTCCGTTCACCGTGACCGGCTATTACCACACAGTCAGCGAATCGAATGCATATGGATACACGGTGACGTTTGGCGGGTCCTGTGATGCCGGCGGAACCGTGACCACGAGTCCGGGCGATGCAAAGACATGCACGATTACCAACGACGATCCTGGCAAGGTGCTTGGAGCTGAAACACAGGCATCGCCCGAACCTTCGCCCGTGCCCAGCCCGACCGGACAAGTGCTGGGTGTTACAACCGAATGCACGGCTCCGTATCTGACCGATTACCTGAAAATGGGATGGAACAACAATCCCGACCAGGTCAAGAAGCTTCAGGAATATCTGAACTTGGAGCTTGCGTCCGACGGCGTATCGCTTCCCGTGACCGGCGTCTTCGGCCAGCGCACATTTGCCGCGGTGAAACTGCTGCAAACAAAATACATCGACGCAATCTTGGCTCCTTGGGGAATCAAAGACCCGACTGGGTTCGTGTACATCACGACCCAGTGGTTCATCAATACCCGCATGGGATGTCCGAATCTGCCCATGCCGGCAGTACAGTAAGCTTATTCTGGTAAGTCCACAAAATCCCGCTTCATGAGCGGGATTTTGTGTTAGAATGGTATATCTTATGAACAAAACGGCATTTGTTATACTGGCTTTGTGTCTGGTGGCGATCGGCTTATTTTTTTGGTCGCGCACTTTGCTTGCGCCGCAAGCCAATCCCGGAGAGTCTGCGCTTCCGACCATGACCGCATTGCCATCCGGTTCTCCTGCCATTGCCGCTCCCTCATATCTGCCGCCTGCGCAAAAAACCAATTAAATTTACTTTGGTCATTAGATAAATCAGATCAATTAGCATACTTTCGTTTTTCGTGCCTGCATACAAATTCAATACGCTCGAAGAGTTCATGGACGGAGCCGGCTACCTGATCAACGGCCAGTGGTATCCGCGCGTCACTTCCATTGTCGGCATCAAGGCAAAGCCCGCGCTGTTGTATTACTATGCCCAGGCTGCGGATTTTGCGCAGGCCCAGGAGATGACCACGAGGTCAGCAACCGAGGGAACGCTGGTGCACAACACGATTGAGGCGATCTTGAAGGGGGAGGCCCCAGCGGTTGATCCGAAGATTTCCCCGACGGTGAATGCGTTTCACGATTTTGCCCAATTCCACGATGTGAAGCCCTTGGTCGGCGGCATTGAAAAGCGCGTGTGGAGCCCGAAGCACAAGTTTGCCGGCACCATCGATATTCTTGCCGAGATCAATGGCGTGTTCGGGATTCTTGACGTCAAAACGTCGTCGGGCATCTGGCGCGATTACAATCTGCAGACCTCGGCGTATATGGGGGCGTTGCAGGAAGACGATCCGTGGGAGAACCTGGAACACAAGGAGGTCAAAACCCGCTGGATCCTGCGCCTTGACCAGCAGCAGGTGTGTCTCAAATGCGGAGCAAAGCGGAGGACCAAAGGCGGCAACGAGAAAATCCGCGACAATCACAACGGCTGCATGCACGAATGGTCTGAGGTGCGTGGCGAGTGGGAGCTCAAGGAATTGCCGGATTTCAAAAACGACTACGAAGCGTTTCTTGCCGCCAAGCGTCTCTGGGAATGGGAAAATGAATTCTGGCTCAAGAAACTGGGATACTGAGGAAATTTTCAATTCACAATTCACAATTTTCAAAAACATATGGCAGCATATCAAAGCAATCTGAACAAACTGGTGTTCGACGTCGAGACCGCGGGCGAGAAGTTCGAAGATCTGGACAAAACGACCCAGGAATTACTCGAGCTTCGGTTCAAGAGGACCGCGAAAGACGACGCGGAGCTTGAATTGGCAAAACAGCGTTTGTCGTTTTATCCGGAAACATGCCAGATCGTGTGCATCGGCATGATGAACCCGGATACGGACAAGGGCGTGGCGTATTACCAGGGCAAGGAGCCCCAGGCGTCCAACCAGGACGGCGTGCAGTATGTGCCTTGTGCGACGGAGAAAGACCTGCTCGAGCATTTCTGGGACGACGCCGCGCGCTATGAAGAATTCATTTCGTTCAACGGCAATACCTTCGATGTGCCGATGATCATGCTTCGGTCCGCGGTCCGGGGCATTAGGCCGTCCAAGAATCTTGCGGTCAATCGGTATCTCAACTTGCAGCCCGCAAATCTCAAACATGTGGACTTGTTCGATCAGCTTAGTTTTTATAACGCGCGCTGGGGAGGGCTGGGTTTGCATTTTTGGTCCCGCGCGTTCGGCATTGCGTCTCCCAAGGAAGGCGAGATATCCGGCGACAAGGTGACCGAAGCGTTTTATGCCGGAAGGGGAAAGGAGATAGCCATGTATTGCATGGACGACGTGAAAGCGACGGCAAAACTGTATGAACAATGGACAAAGTTCCTCAGGTTTTCGTAATTTTTCCGAATCAGCATTTTAGAGAGGTTGTAATGAAATTTCCTTTAAATCGTCTGTAGATATGAGGCAGGATCATTTGAAAAAGCGCACAGACGATAAGGGGAAACAGGACCTGCGCACCGTTGCGGGTTTTGCGGCGTTGTATGACGAGTATTCCCGGAAAATCTGGGCGCATATTTTCGTACGCGTGAGGCTGCGCGAAGAAGCGAACGATTTGTCTTCCCAGGTTTTCTTCAAAACGTGGGAGTACGTGAAAAAGGGCAACACCATCACGAATACCAAATCGTTTTTGTACCGGACCGCGGATCATTGCATCGTGGATTGGTACCGGTCGCGCAAAAACATCGCACCCGACGTCCCCGAAGAGGGGCGCGAAGAGCATGAGCCTGCGTATACGGAACGCTTCGATGACGTGCTGGCGGCAAACGCGCGCGCCCAAGACGTGTACCGCGCGCTGGATGCGCTTTCCGAAAAAGAACGGTCCTTGCTGTTGATGCGTTTCGTGGAAGAACTCGAGATACCGGAGATTTCCCATATCACGGGTAAAACAACCGGCGCGGTCGCAGTCGCGCTGCACCGGGCATTGAAGAATTTACGCGCGGCGATGGAAACACGATAATCCAATGGAACAGTATTCGAAGGAACAATTGCATACGATTGAGCAGCTGAAGGGGATCCGTCCCGAGCTTCCTGATGCCGCATATCTGCGCAGCGTGCGTGCCCGCCTGCTTTCAACCGTGGAACATGAGCAATTCATGATCGCGCGGCCATGGAGCATGATCGCATTCCGTTTTGCCTTCCGCACCCTGGCGGTGTTCGTTTTTGTCGGCGTTGTGGGCGTCGGCGCGAGTTTTGCGAGCCAGTATATTTTGCCGAACAATTTTTTATATCCCATTAAACTTGCCGCGGAACATGCGCAGTTGACGCTCACCGGAGATGGTGCCGCATCGCGCGCCGCGCTTCAGGCGAAATTCGCACAAACCCGCATTACCGAGATCCAGGCGCTGGAATCGACCAATCAGCTGGATGTGCAGGCAGTGGCCAGCGCTCTTGACGAATACATGCAAAATATCGATCAGATCGCCTCTTCAAGCGAACGCATCGCCCAGTCACCGGATCCGGCGGCGCTTTCGAGTCTCGTGCAAAGCGAGATGCAAGCGCATGACCTTGATGCGAAGATCAATGTGCTTGCTTCGGGGCTCGACGCCCAACATCTTCCTCAGGCGATCACCGATCAAGTCCAATCCGCCGCCCACGCTTCCTACGCGCTCAGGCTTCACATCGCCGATGAAGTGATGACTTACGAAGCCGCACATCAGACGTTTGCCGGCGATACCATGTTTACAAACAGGGTTTTGTTCGTTTTGTCCGACGATCAGCTCGGATTGAACGCGCTTTCCGATGCCGCAACGCAGCAGATCCAGGCCGATGCCCAGACTTTGATGCAGGAAGAATCGGTTCAGAACCCCAATATCGCGCCCGAGCGGCTTCCGATCACGCTTCCGCAAGCGGACGTTCAATTGCAGCAGGCGTTGGTCGGCATCGAAGGCCAGATTTCTTCCCTGGAAGCGCAGCTTACCGTTCCTGGCGCATCGTTCAACGATTCGGAAATGCTTGATGTGTTGGGGCGCATATCGTCGGTCAAAAACGCCTTGGAGCAGGCGCGTAGCCTGTTGAGCAAGTAGCTTGCCGGCGTTATAGTAGAGGATATATGCAGGACAATTCTCGTCCCGTGCGCGTCGGCCTTGCCCTTTCCGGCGGCGGCGCCAGGGGATTCGCGCATGTGGGAGTCATACAGGAACTG
>JAKALE010000032.1 GCA_021813305.1 bacterium | reverse complement strand
TGATTATCTTCCATTTGGGTAGCGCGCGGCCGAATTCGAGCCTGTATTGACTCTGATGTCTCTGCACGACCTCAAGCGACCCGCGCGTCATTTCGAGCGTCATCCGCACTCTCGCTCCGGTGCTTGCAGGAGTCGGATCCATGCGCTACCGAACATTCGTCCTGTACAACATTGCGGGCGCGCTCCTGTGGACCGGCGGAACCACGCTCTTGGGCTATTTTCTCGGCAAAACCGTGCCCCATGCGGACAAACTGATCCTTCCCGTCATCGGCGCCATCATCTTCGCATCCTTATTGCCATCGGCAATCCCGCTCGCAAAACGGTATCTCGGCAAAAAACAAAAATAGGCCTTGCGCCTATTTTTGTTTTTGAGAACAAAACCCTTTACGCCTCTTTGAGATACTTGCGCATGGCAAGATATGTCGAGAAAGTCATGATAACCGAACCGACCAGAATCTGGAATGCGAAAATCAAAAACACGTTCTGACGGAAAAATGCCATGGGATCAATGTCGGGAATGAACGCCGCAATGCGCCCGGACGTCAATACGAGCCCAAGCCACAAAAAGAGCGTTACGAGCACCGAAGCGAAAAGTACCGACGCCAGCCCCATCATCACGAACGGACCCCGAATAAACCACTTAGACGCGCCGACAAGCTTCATAACGTTGATTTCCTCGCGGAACGAATAAATCGCCAAACGGATTGAGTTGAACGAAACAAGCACCGCCAGGCCGGCAAACAGCACAATTACTGCGATGCCCGCCTGCTGCACTGCGGCAAGAATTTTGTTCAGCCGGTCGATCACGGTCTTGTTTTCCATGAAATTAATCGTGGCAATGTTGTCTTTGAACGGCGCGCTCTGAATGAACGAAACGATCGATTGATACGAGTCGCTGTTCTTCGCCTTGACGTTGAGCGACGCCTGCAAGGGGTTGCCGCCCAGTTCGTCCAAGGCATTGAGTACCACATCGTTTGACTGATGGCGCATCTTGAAATCCTGCAGAGCCTGATCCTTGGAAACATACGTTACCGATTGGACGTCCGGAAGCTGCGCGACGATGTCGCGCGCTTTCAGAATATCCTCTTCGGCAACCTGCGTATTGAAATACACGCTTAAGTCGATTTTGTTGCGCACCACACTGATGACATCCTTGGTCAAAAAGTTGAACAGAATGAGGCTGGACAATATGAACAGCGTTACTGTCATGATGCCGACAACCGCGAGCGACAAACCGAAATTGCGCCTGAAATTTCTCCAGCCCGATTTGATGACCCGTTTAAACGCTACGAACATAGAATTATGTTATCAAATATTTCCCCTTCTCCTCGTCGCGCACCACCTTCCCCTGTTCCAAAATGATCACCCGGCGCTCGAGCGAATCAACGACTTCCTTGTTATGCGTCGCAAGCAATACGGTCGTGCCCAGTTCATTGATCTTCAAAAGCAGCTTCATGATTTCCAAAGTATTCATGGGATCGAGGTTTCCGGTCGGTTCGTCGGCGACGATCATATCCGGACGCTGCACCAGGGCCCTGGCGATGGCAACGCGCTGTTTTTCCCCTCCGGAAAGCTCGTGCGGGAAATTTCTCGAACGATTGGAAAGCCCAACCAGTTCCAAAACCTGAGGCACGTCGCGCGAAATGTATTGGTCGTCCACGCCGGCAACCTCCATGGCGTAAGCCACGTTCTCATAGGCCGTGCGGTCCGGCAAAAGCTTATAATCCTGAAACACCATGCCGATCTGCCGACGGAGCTTTGGCAATTCCCCATGAGGGAGCTTCTGCACGTCCTTGTTCTCAAAAAGCACTTTGCCCTTCGACGGCCGTTCTTCGGCGATCAGAAGCTTGAGCAACGTGGACTTGCCGGCGCCCGATTTTCCGGCCAACGAAACGAATTCACCCTGTTCGATTGCAAAAGAAATGCTGTCGAGCGCGACCGAATGCGAGTTATAAATTTTCGATACCCCTTCGAAAGTGACGATTTTCATTCCGTTAAAAGTGCGCTGCTGTTACTTTTGGCCGTCAAATCCTTCCCGTTGTTCCTATCATGTCCATTCGTGCCGAAAAGCGGAAGGTTTCTAGCGAGACGAATCGCCTTCCTTTCCATTGTATCCTGTTTTCAATTCCGCTTCAACAAACATATCCAGGTCCCCTTCCATAACTTTGTCGATTTGGCTCGTTTCCACGTTCGTGCGATGGTCTTTGACCATTTGATACGGATGAAACACGTACGAACGGATTTGATTGGACCATGCAATCTTCTGTTTCTCGCCCTTGAGCGAAGCCTTTTCCGTTCCGACCGATTCCCGCGCGATCTGATGAAGTTTGGCGCGCAACAAATCCATGGCGCGCTGCCTGTTTTGTTCCTGTGAACGCTCGGTTTGGCACGTCACCGTAATGCCGGTCGGAAGATGCGTGATTCGCACCGCGGTTTCGACCTTGTTCACGTTCTGTCCTCCGGGCCCGGACGACCGGAACAGGTCAAGTTTGATATCTTCGCTTTTGATCCCGTATTCTTCCTGATCGATTTGCGGCAGCACTTCAATGAGCGCGAACGACGTATGACGCTGCTTGTCCCCGTCGAACGGGGAAATGCGCACCAGGCGATGCACGCCGTTTTCAGCCTTAAGATACCCGTACGCGTAGTCTCCGGAAACTTTCGCCGCCGCGCTTTTAAGCCCTCCCTGTTCGTTTGCGTGTTCGTCCAAAACCCGGAATTCCCAATTCCGGCGCGCGGCATATTTGCGGTACATATCCCATAGCATACGCGCCCAATCTTCCGCGTCGTCCCCGCCCGCGCCCGCATACACCGCGATTGTGGCGTCGCGTCCGTCATAGGTTCCGTTCAAGAACATGGTGAGTTCAACCGCATCCATGTCGCGTTCGAGCGCTTCGATGTCCGCAGTCAAACCGGGCAATCCTTCATCTTCTTTGTTCTCGGCATCCATAACCGCCAGACGCGTCGCAATGCTGTCGAACTTTTTCTGCTTTCCGTCGAATCCCTCCATGGCATCCTTGAGTTTTCCCAGTTCCTTTGACAGCGCTTCGGATTCCTGCCTGCGCGCCCAAATGCCCGGATCCAAAAATATCTGCTCAATCTGGGCAACACGCTTTTTCTTTTCGTCCAGCGCAAGCCAGGCATGCCATTTCTGCAGCCTGATATTGAGTACATCAATGCGTTCGTGAATCGGCGTAAGATCCATAAAAAAAGAAAAACAGCGGGGCATGGAGGAATCGAACCCCCGTTAACGGTTTTGGAGACCGCTGTGTTACCACTACACCAAAGCCCCCTGCCGTCCATTCAGTATAAACGGTTCTGTACGCCAGCGCAATCAGACACAGCAAAAGGGGCGGCCGCCCCTTTTGTTTTGCATGTTGGTATCGATGCGTTTAGCGTTTTTTCGCTTCCTTGTGCGTCGTATGCTTCCTGCAGAATCGGCAATATTTCGACAACTCGATTTTGCGATCAGTTGTTTTCTTGTTTTTGCGCGAATAATACGTAATGCGCTTGCACGTCGAGCACTGGAGCCGGATGAGGTTTTCAGATGCTTTTGATTTTGCCATAACGGTGAATGCTCAAGTATAGCGTACGCGCGCCCGTTTTGCAACGAGCGGCTTGAGCCGAAGGTGAGAATCGGACTCACGACCTCTTTCTTACCAAGAAAGCGTTCTGCCACTGAACTACTTCGGCTGACTTGGGCAGTATAGCGTATTTCGTTCCAAAGTTACAGGGCGCGCCTGAACGCACGGGCCCAAAAACGCACCAAATTTTGGCGCAGAACAGCTCCGGGGATCAGGGAAAATATCCCGTATAGCGCAATGCGTGCGCAGTGGCGCAATGCGCCCCCCCATGCATTCGGATAGGCATGCCGATGCCGCCTGGACACAGCAAGGGCGTTTTTGAACTGTTCAAGTTTGTTGCGAAATCCCGTTCCTGATGCGCGCAAGGTCCACGAAATGCCGTATATGGGCAGGTTCGCGAATTTGCGCTTCTTGCCGACGCGCAGCCACAAATCGTAGTCCTCGACATGAAGCGTTCCCGAAGATTCGTCATACCCTCCGATATCCCGGATAATATCCTTGCGGAACAGAACGCTCGAATGCGTGAAGCAATTCTTGCCCAATATGCTGCGACGGATCGCTTCATCGGTTTCGGGATTCAAAAACCTGGACAATTCCACGCCCCGTTCGTCGCGCACGACCGCTCCGGTGCCGACCAAGGCATACTCGCCATGCTTGTCGAGAAACGCAACTTGGCGCGCCAATTTGTCCGGTTCAATCCACCTGTCATCGTCGTCAATGCGCGCGACATACTGGCCTCGAGCCATGGCAAGCCCTTTATTGAGGGCTTTTTGTATTCCTTTACTCTCCTCGCTTACGTATCTGATGCGGGGATCGCTTGATTGCGCCTGCCCGACAACGGTTTTGGTGCCATCCGTCGAACCGTCGTCCACCACGCACAATTCCCAGTCCTGGAACGACTGATTTTCCACGCTTTTGATGGCTTGGGCGATAAAATGCTCCCCGTTATGCACCGGCAAAACAATAGAAACCTTTGGCATACCTACGGTATACTATACCATTATGTGCGGCGTCGCGGGAAAACTGTATTTTGACGAGAACAAGCGGATTTCCGAACAGGAAATCCAAACCATGGCCCGATGCATCGAGCACCGCGGACCGGATCACACGGGCGTTAAAATATTGGGCAACGTCGGGCTTTGCAACACGCGTCTTGCGATCATCGACCTGTCCCCGCAAGGATGGCAGCCCATGGCGGACAAAGACGAAAAAAACTGGATCGTATTCAACGGAGAAATCTACAATTATCAGGAGCTGCGCGACCAGCTGCTCAAACAGGGCATCACCCTCAAGTCAACCAGCGATACCGAGGTTGTCCTGTATCTGTATAAGCACTACAAGGAAAAATGCCTGGACATGCTGCGCGGCATGTTCGCCCTGGCGATCTGGGACGAAGAAGAACAGCAACTGTTCGTAGCCCGCGACCGGCTTG
>JAKALE010000031.1 GCA_021813305.1 bacterium | reverse complement strand
ATCTAACCAGGTTTCTGACAAAAATGCCATTGTACAAAATGCCTTGCTGGGAAACGGTCTTGATGGTTGAGCCGACTTTGAGCACGACATCCTGGGGAACGGTTTTCAGAAACAGCGCGCCGGTTTGGACGAATCGGCGCTGTTCCACGTCGAATACGTATCCTTTGGAGTACAAAATGACAACAGGCGCTGCGCACAAAAAAATCAGCGCGAACGCAATGAGAATCGCCATGCGCGTCGTACGTGGCATATTCGTCATTGTAGCACGTGATATACTCAGTCCGATATGTGGCAGATGGTGCTGTTTCTTAATACGGCGCTCCGTTCATGGGGGCTGTGGGGCATTTTCGTCTCCATGTTCATTGAAAACATCGCGATTCCATTGCCCATCACGATCGGATATTTGACTGCGCTTCAGATGATCGATGCGGGCCAGCAGACGTATTGGTTCATGATTACGTTTCTCACGACGGGGCACGTTGTTGGGGCGATGGTCGCTTACATGGTCGGTAAGCACGGCGGCGAGTGGCTTGAGCGCAGGTTTTCCCGGCATACCGAATTTCACGATGTACGGCAAAAAGTGACCCGTTGGTACGAACGGTTCGGGGACGGTACCGCGTTTCTGGTGCGGTTCAACGGATATGTGCGTTTGTTCTCGTCTTACGTCGCGGGCATCGCCGAATATCCGTTCGGACGATTCGTGTTCTGGACCGCGACAGGGTCGCTTGTTTTCAATATTTTGGCATTGGCGCTGTCGCGTTTGCTCGTGTTGGCGTGGCAGCGCTACGCGCCTTGGCATTTTGTCATTGGCATCGTTTTGGTCATATCGTTTTTCGGCGGCATCGTGTTCGCGCTTACTAAGCGTCACATCGCGCACAGGAGAAAAGTCCGTCAGAAAATAAGCATCGCATCTCCGAAAGAGTAGAACCGATAGCGCCGGGCAACGGCTTTGCGATACGCATCAAGGATGCGCTTTTTTCCTGCCAGTGCCGCAACGAGCATAAGCAAGGATGAACGAGGAAGGTGAAAGTTCGTCATGAGTCCGGTGATTGCGCGGAATTTGTATCCGGGCGCAATGAACAGATCTGTCGTGTGCCATCCGGGTTCGATCGTCATTGCGCCGTGCGCCTCATGGGCGGCGGACTCGAGGGTGCGCGTGACCGTAGTGCCGCACGCGATAATCGGCCGGCGTTCGGCAATGGCCTGCGTGAGGCGCTTTGCCGTGGACTGGTCGATATAATAGCGTTCTTCGTGCAGGCGCTTGGCCTTCAAGTTTTCGTATTCGAGCGGAGCGAATGTGCCCAAGTTCACATGCAGGGTAACGTGCACGATTTCGTGTCCCTGGCGTTTGAGTTCC
This sequence comes from bacterium, assembly GCA_021813305.1. The sequence goes on along the minus strand of JAKALE010000031.1, from coordinate 3,723 downwards.
TTGAGCAGGCGTTTGGTGAAATGGAGCGAAGCCGTGGGGGCTGCAACCGATCCGTTTTGGCGCGCAAACACGGTCTGGTACGCCTGTTTCATTTGGGTTTTGTTCAACGGACTGTGCTTGATATATGGCGGGATGGGCATGTCACCTTTTTGTTCGAACAACGGGATGATGCGCCCGGGACTCATGTGCGCTTTGAGGTCGTAACGTTTTCCTTCCGACCCCATGACCGTGAAGACGATGCGCTTGCCCAGATAGAGGTCCGTGCCCGGTTTGAGTCCAGGGGAAACCATGGCGCGCACCGAGGCACCGTGGTGGTCAAGATACAGGATTTGGACCGCGCCACCGGTCTTTTTTTTGAGCATGAGGCGCGCCGGAATGACTTTGGTGTCATTGATGACGATCAATGAACGGGGCGGCAGGAACGATCCGATATTTGAAAAAATCTCATGGCGCAGCGCGCCGCCGGCTTTCGGGACGATCATGAGCCGCGCGTGGTCGCGCGGATGCGCCGGTTTTTGCGCGATCAAGGATTGGGGAAGCGCATAGTCGAACGAGCGAAGAATGCGGTCAAGAGATTCGTGCATGGTCAAGATGAAATATGATACACTATACACAGGAAACGAAGAAATAACAGGACATTTTTCATGAACCAGAAACTGAAGCCGTTTTTGATCATTGCCGGAAGCATCCTCTGCCTTGGGTTGGTATTCGGAGGCATGTGGTGGATATTTCAAAGCACGAACAATCCGTCAAATCTTCACATGACGCCGATTCGGCAAAGCGATTGGAAATTCGGCAATCCGAACGCAAAAGTCACGCTGCTCGAGTACAGCGACTTGGAGTGTCCGGTATGCAAGGAATACGAACCGATCGTGGAGCAGGCGCGCCAGGCGTATGCGTCAAGCACGCTGTTTTTGTACAGGCATTTTCCGTTGCCGCAGCATCCGTGGGCCCTTGCGGCCGCGCATGCAGCTGAGGCCGCAGGAACGCAGGGCAAATTCTGGGATATGGTGCACGTGCTGTTCCAAAATCAGGACACCTGGGTTGCCACCAAGGATCCCAAGCCGTTATTTGCGCAATACGCCCAACAACTCGGTCTCGATGTTCAAAAATTCCAATCGGACGAGGATTCGCAGGCGGTTGCCGACAAGGTTGCTTCGGACCGCGACACTGCGCTTCAGGATCAGATTCCGGGCACCCCGACATTTTTCCTAAACGGCCAACAGGTACAATTCCAATCGTATGACCAGCTCAAACAACTTCTTGACCAAGCTCTCGCGGGCTAAAGCCGGGGCGTTCCTCGTGTGCTGCGCGGCGCTGATCGGATTCGCGGACTGCGCGTATCTTTTGATGCAGGAAAGCACGGGCAAAGGATATCGCTGCGATGTCAGGGGATTTGATTGCGGATTCGTGTTGCAAAGCAAGTTCTCCACGTTCATGGGGATTCCTTGGACCGTGTGGGGCATCACATACTACGCGAGCCTGTTTGTCATAGTTATCGCGTTGGTCGCGTCCGGGAAGAAGGTTCTCATGGATTTGCTCGGCTTGCTGGTCAGCGCGGGCGTGCTGGTTTCGATCAGTTTGCTTTACATTCAGGGCGGCGTTTTGCATGCCTGGTGCCTGTATTGCGTGACATCGGAGTTCGCGGTAGGCGTGCTGACGGTCGGGTACCTGATGTGGCGTTCGGCTAAGCGTTCGTAATCCGTTATGTTTGTCATCAAATCAAACGGACAGCGGCAGGTGTTTCATGCGGGCAATATCGTACGCTCGCTTGCGCAAGTCGGGGTTGATGAACCGGTTGCCCAAACCATTGCCCAGGAAGTCCAGGGATTGGGAAAGAAATCCATCACATCCGAGGAGATTTTCAGAACGGCGATCGGGTATTTGATGCAGTATAATCCGACCTGGGCGGGCAAGTATAATTTGCGCAAAGCGATCATGCAGCTCGGTCCGACCGGGTATCCATTCGAACAATATATCGCCGAAGTGCTCCATGCGTACGGATACCAGACCCAGACGAACCAGTTTCTCAAAGGCACATGCGTGCGTCACGAAATCGACGTGGTCGCGCGCACGCCCGGGCATCATTTTATTGTCGAATGCAAATATCACAATGCGCCCGGCGCGCGGTCGGACCTCAAAGTCGCCTTGTACTTGTGGGCGCGGTTTTTGGATGTCAGGGATAAACTCGAGCATGATCCTTCCCATCCGCGCGAAGAGCACGGCGTATGGCTTGTCACCAATACCCGATGCACTTCGGAAGCAGTTGACTACGCGCAGTGCATGGGCATGCGCCTGACCAGTTGGGGGTATCCCAAAGGGCAAAGTCTCGAGCAGATGATTCACGAAAAAGCGTTGTATCCCATCAATTTGTTTCCCATCGGATCCGCGCGCTGGATGTACAGCAGGTTCGCCGAACAGGGACTGTATTTGCTTCGCGATCTGATTCCGCTTTCCGCCAAAGATCTGAGCAAAGCCATGAATGTTCCGGAGCAGGATATTTTGTTTTTGCAGGACCAGGCGAAAAAATTGTGCCAACCGCATCCATGACGCATGAAACGGTTCTGGTTCTGGGCGGCGGCGAGTTCGGTTCGTGCCTTGCCGGCATTTTGAAAAAAAACTGCACCGTGCACGTATGGGATACGGATCCCGCAAGGCGTTCAAGCGCAATGGAGCTGCCTCAAATGTGCAACCAGTGTTCGGTTGTTTTTTTGTGCGTATGCTCGTGGCATGTCATTGACGCTTTGGAATCACTGAAACCGTTTTTGAAACCAGATCACTTGATCGTTTCTTGCGTGAAAGGGCTTTTGCGAAACAGTCAGACCATCGATGAGGCGATCGAAAATATATTTCCCAAAAATCCATTCGCGATTTTTTCCGGTCCCACGATCGCCGAAGACATGTGCCAGGGCTTGCCGGGTGTCGCGGCCGTTGCGGGAAATCCTGCAGTTTTCGAAACGATACGCAGGCTTTTTTCCGGCACGAATATATCCGTTGTGTACGAAGCGGATACGCATAGCGTCGTGTGGGCAAGCATTTTAAAAAACATATACTCGTTATTCATCGGGATGGTGGATGGCGCGGGGTTGTATGTGGGCAGGGAGCGGCAGTGGGACGATTCAATCTATTCGGAATGGAATATGCTCGCGCAAAAATTCAACATGAAGCAATCGGTGCTTGGGGGTATTGCCGGAAGAGAGGATTTTGAAGCAACCGCAAGGAGCCCTCACTCCGCGAATCGCGCATTCGGGTATGCGTTGAGTTCATGCGCAATACCCGAAAAAGATTGCGAGGGCATGCATTCTCTGAACGCGTTGGCTAGCATATTTGAACACGATCACGAACCGTTGCCGCGTTTGCTTGGTGCCATGCATGAGATTTCATCGCAACCGGGCAATGCGGTCAAGATTCTTTCAACACTTCTATGATCATCAAAAACACATCGTCATTGGGAAAAACATTGCAGCGCAGGCAGGCCCTTGCTTTGCTTGAAGCGGGGTACCAGGCAATTGGAATGCAAGCCGTGCTGCGCTCGCAAATCGCGCGCATGGGCAGCGTTCTTTCTATCCAAGGAGAGCGCATTGACCTTGACGCATTCCAACACATCGGCGTTGTCGGTATCGGCAAATGTGCACTGGAAGCGGGCCGATATCTGGAAACGGTTCTCGGTTCGCGTCTGTGGGGCGGCATCGTGCTGGACGTGGAAAAAGGAAAAACGATCGG
>JAKALE010000030.1:4543-5180 GCA_021813305.1 bacterium | reverse complement strand
TTGTATGAGAAAAATTGTTTTCTTTATTTTTCAAGAAACGAAACCCGGCGATATCGCCGGGTCGGAATCATGCTTCTCTTGGCTATTTTCCAAGCCAAAATCCGAGAAACAAAAAAACAATTCCCAAAACAAAAATAATTGCGCCCCACGGATATTCTTTTTTAGGCAATGGCGGGGTCATTGCCGCGCGTATGTCTTTCAAGAGACAGTCAAACATCTCTTGTAAAACATCTTGGTGCTTTTGCATAGGAATCCTCCTTCCTGAAATATTCATTAAAACATACAATATTTATATTGTCCAGAATCATGGTTACTGCGCATATCCGGTAGAAATTCTTGTTATACTAAATTTATGAAACCGCATCGGCCTGACAAACTGCTCGTGACGCTTTTCGCGGTGCTCTTGTGCCTGGGTATGTTCAGCCTGTTTGACGCATCGTCCGTGCGCGGCCAGATTTCCTACAACAACCCGTTTTATTATCTGCAAAAGCAGGTGTTGTTCCTGGTCGCCGGCATGGCGATATTCTGGATCATGTACAAAGTGCCGCATCCGTTCTGGAAAAAATTCTCATTCCTTATCATTCTCGCGGGCTTTGCGTTCATGCTTATGGTGTTCATGCCGCACATCGGACTGTCG
>JAKALE010000030.1:0-4533 GCA_021813305.1 bacterium | reverse complement strand
GCCATGCGCTGGATCGCCATCGGATCGTTCACTATCCAGCCGTCCGAATTCTTCAAACTTTGCCTCATCATCTACCTGGCGTCATTTTTGTCCAAGCATCAGGACAAACTCGATGACTTCGCACAAACCACGGCTCCGATCGGCATTATTCTCGGATCCATGGCACTCGTGCTTGCCGCGCAGCGGTCGCTGGGCGTGCTGCTCATCTCGCTTTTGATCGCGGGATTCATGTATTTTTTGTCCGGCGCGCCGGTCAAGTCGTTCGCGATTCTCGGATTGCTGTTTGCACTGATTGCCGGAATCCTAATCATCACCGAGCCATACCGCATGCAGCGCCTGCTCACATTCCTTGACCCGACCAGTGATCCGCAGGGAAGCGGATACCAGGTTAATCAGGCGCTCATCGGCATCGGGTCAGGCGGCACGTTCGGTGTCGGGCTTGGACACTCGCGCCAGAAATTCGCATTCCTTCCGGAAACCATGGGGGACTCGATCTTCGCGATCTGGGCCGAAGAAACCGGGTTTGCCGGCGTATCCGCATTGCTCGTGCTCATAGGACTCTTCATCTGGCGCGGATTCACTGCGGCGCGCTACAGCAAAGACTTGTATGGAAAACTTTTGGCTTCCGGCATTACCTGCTGGATTGCAGGACAATCACTGTTCAACATCGCCGCTATCTCGGGACTCATTCCGCTTTCCGGAATCCCACTCCCGTTTTTCAGCTACGGCGGATCGGCGCTCATCAGCGTGCTTGCCGCATATGGATTATTGCTCAATGTATCGTGCTACACGGTGAAAAAATAAACCTATGACTGATATCCAACAGGATTTTTCTCGGAAAATGGTCATTGTGATCCACGAACAGCTTGGTTCGTGGCAGTTGACCAACACCGTTGCGCACATCGCGGCGTTCCTGGGCAACAAAATGAACCAACCATTCGACACCGGTACCTGTTTCGTTTCGCAAGACGGATTGTCGTTCCCGCGTAATTCGCAGTACCCGATCGTCGCCCTGAAAGCATCTGCGCCGGAATTGCGCGCGCTTATGAATAATGTCGTGCAATCAAACCTGCTTTGGGTCATCTACACCCAGGACATGATTGACCTGACCGATGACCAGGAATTGGCAAAGCGGTTCGCCGAAAAAAATTCCGATGCCGTACAGTTGCTAGGCATAGGCATGTTCGGAACAAAACAAGAACTAAAGCCGTTCACCAATGCATTTCCTCTATGGAAATAATGCATTGCTTGTTTTCGTGGTAAAATACCGTATCGGTTTTTCTTTGGATTCTGAAGTGTTTAGAGGAAAGCTTTTCCATGAATCCCCTTAATTTACTGGGTTTTACCCTTAAAATCAGAGTGGTTTTGACCGGAGGGGGCACAGGAGGCCATGTGTTCCCATTGTTGGCCGTTGCTGACGAACTGCAGGCATTGCAGGAACAAAACGATTTCAGATTGGAGCTCTATTACATTGGGCCCATCACAGGACCGGTCTCTTTTGATCCGAAAATATTTGAACAAAAAGGCATCCAGGTTATTCCCATCACCGGATCAAGCCCGGCCAACACGAACAACGCATTCGAAAAATTCGTGAGCTTTCTGCAAAATGTTTCCGGGTTCGTACAGTGCCTGTGGCATCTGTGGGCGATTATGCCGGATGCTGTTTTTTCCAAGGGTGGATTCGGCGCCGTGCCGGTGCTCGGCGTAAGTTTTTTGTACCGCATTCCGATCCTGATCCATGAATCCGACGCGATTCCTGGCAAAGTGAACGAAAATTCCAAGAAAATTGCCACGCGCATCGCCATCTCATTCGAGAAATCTGCTCCGTATTTTCCGTTCGAACGCACTGCGCTGGTCGGAACCCCGACCCGCAAGACGTTTTTTCAGGAACAGGACAAAACCAACGCCCTGGATTCATTCAAATTCAAACCCGACCTTCCGACCTTGTTCGTCTATGGAGGATCCCAAGGCGCCCAGGCACTCAATGAGCTCGTACTCGACCTCCTCCCGCGCTTGGTTGAAAAATATCAAATCATCCACCAGTGCGGCACGCGCAATTATCCGACCGTCTCGCAGGAAGCAGATTTCATGCTCAAGAACAACCAATATAAAGATCGCTACCGCCTGTTCGGATTTATGGACGAAAGCCAGGCGAGAAACGCCTATACCAGCGCAGATCTGATCGTGTCGCGCGCCGGATCCGCGAATATTTTTGAAATCGCAGCGACGCGCACGCCGGCGATCCTGATTCCATTCCCATACGCAGCCCAAGACCATCAGCGCGAAAACGCATATGAATACGCGTCTTCGGGCGCGGCGATCGTGCTTGAGGAAGGGAATATCAAGCCCAACATTCTCATGGACCAAATTATGACCCTTATGCAAAGCGACGCGAAACGCGATGCCATGCGCCACGCCGCGCAAAATTTTTCAAAACCCGATGCCGCGCTTACCGTAGCCAAAGAACTGCTTGCCATGTCGGGAGCCGAAGTGAAATAAACCATTATCATGAGCTCAGCATATCAATCGAAACTAGAAGGTATGGGCGGAAAAATCCGCGTGCGCATGGCACCTTCGCCGACTGGCTTTTTACACATCGGCACTGCGCGCACCGCGCTGTTCAACTGGCTTTTCGCGCGCTCACAGGGCGGCACGTTCGTGCTTCGCATTGAAGATACGGACCGGCAACGCTCGACCAAAGAATTCGACCAGGATATTCTTGACCAACTCCGCTGGCTTGGGCTCGACTGGGACGAAGGTCCGGGAAAAGAAGGCAAATATGGGCCGTACCGCCAGACGGAACGTCTTGCCATATACAAAAAATACCTTGAGCAGCTGATTGCCCAAAACCAGGCATACCGATGTTTCTGCACCAAAGAAGAACTGGAGGCCCAAGCGCAGGAAATGACGTCGCGCGGAGAAGCGCCCAGGTACCGAGGCACGTGCAACGCCCTGACCAAAGAACAAATCGATGCGAACCTCGCGAAAGGCAAACCGTTCGTGATCCGCATGCGCATGCCGAATAAAAAGGTAGATTTTGACGACATGATCCGCGGCAAAGTTTCCTTCGACCTTTCGTTGGTCGGAGACGTCACGATCGCCAAGGGATTCGAAGAGCCGCTATACAACTTCGCGGTCGTAGTGGACGACCACGAAATGGCAATCACGCATGTGATCCGGGGCGAAGACCATCTGTCCAACACGCCAAAACAGATCGCTCTCTACGAAATGCTCGGCTGGGACATTCCGCGGTTCGGACACCTGCCGCTTATTCTGGACGACAAACGCGCAAAGCTTTCCAAGCGGTTCGCCGCGGTCAGTATTCGCGATTACCGCGCCCAAGGATACATTCCCGAAGCGCTCGTGAATTTCATCATCCTGCTCGGATGGCATCCGTCGGGAGATAAGGAACTGTTCACCCTCGATGAACTCGCAAAAGAATTTTCCATTTCGCGCGTGCAAAAAGCCGGCGCCGTATTCAACACCAAGCGCCTGGATTGGTTCAACAATTATTACCTGCGCAAGAAATCCTCATCGGAGCTGATGGCTCTGCTCGAGCCCGTTTTTGAAAAAACGGGGTTACTCCACGCAACCAAGCCCGGCACATATCAAAACGCGGATGCATCCGATTCGTTCGACGTCGCATACGCGGAACAGGTAATCGCCCTGATACTTGAACGCGCCCAGAAACTTTCGGACATCCCCGAACTCACCGATTTTTTCTTCGCCATGCCCGACTATGAAGCGAAGCTTCTGCAATGGCGCGATATGTCGCCCGAACAAGTGAAACTCAAGCTTGGTTCGATTTCCGAGGCGTTGCAGGCCATCGACGCGGCGGCATTCTCGAAAGAAACAGTCACTAAAGCCGTCGAAGCGCTGTACAGAACTGACAGGGGAGAAATCCTGTGGCCCATGCGCGTCGCACTGTCGGGCAAGCAATTTTCCCCGGGGCCGTTCGAAATAGCGGCAATATTGGGGAAGGAACGCGTGATGCGGCGTATCCGACAGGCATTGGAAAAAATATCCCGGACATAATGGCGGCAAAACGTTTTTTCTCAACCGCTGCCGCGCTTGCGATAGCGCTTGCGATCGCGGGGGGTTGTGCGTCTGCGCATGCAGATACGCCGACTCCGGTCCCCGTCAGCGCCGATCCGTCGCAAAACACGAGCCTCATCCCCAGTCCGAGCCCAAGCCAAGATGACCTGCTGCGCATGCAGATAGCGTCAAAACAACAACAGATCCAGCAGCTGGAAACCGAAGCGCAGGAATACCGGAGAAATATCGCGCTTACGACCAACCAGGCGACAACACTCAAGGGACAGCTTTCGCAAATCAACAGTCAGATCAAATCGCTCCAATACAGCATTTCCATCAACCAGGCGAAACTCGACCAAACGCAGCTCACCATCGAAGACCTGAACAACAATATCGATACGGCGGGGCAGACCATCGCGGACAATGAAAAAAGCCTCGCGGTCATTTTACAAACATTGCAGACCATCGACCGCCAGAACGAATTCATTTCGTTCTTCA
>JAKALE010000029.1 GCA_021813305.1 bacterium | reverse complement strand
TCATGTTTTTGATTTTTCCCAATTCAATTGAAATTTCATATATTTTCCGTTTCTTTAACTCATTTGTCAATCGTGTTACACTACGTCATACTAACTCTTTTTTTATGAAGCAATTCAAAGTGTTTGAGTTTGTTGGGAAATCTGGGTGCGGCAAGGGGACGCAAGTCGTGTTGTTGCAAAAAAGGATCCCCGGTTTGGTGCATATCACATCAAGCGATCTTTTGAAGCGGTTCGTGAAAAAAGGCGGCCCGTTCGCGAAGCGCGTCGATGAAATCATGAAACGCGGGGATGCGGTGCCCAGCTCCTTGGTGATTGAATTGTGGATGGATGTGCTGCTTGATTTGCCAAAAACCGCGAAGGGCGTTGTCTGGGAGGGATCGCCGCGCAGCCTGCTTGAGGCACAAATCATGGATGATGCGGTTCCGTTCACCACGGGCGTGAAACCCGTCCCAATCTATTTGCACGTGTCCGATGCCGAAGTGCGCACGCGTCTGCTCAAGCGTTTGCAGTGCACCAAATGCAAGGAATTGGTGCCCTACAGGCTTTTGGCAGGGCATCCGAAAACGTGTTCGTTTTGCGGCGGAAAGCTCGCGAAGCGCACGGATGACAATCCCAAAGCGATCCGTGAGCGTTTGGCATATTTCAAAAAGCTGGTCGTGCCGGCACTTGACTGGTATAAAAAACAGAACCGCTTGATTGTAGTCAATGGCCAGCAAGATGTTCCTCGCGTATTCGACGAACTCTGGACGAAACTCAAGAAGCGCAAACTCGCGTAATATCGTTTCATGATCGCGCGTTCGCAACAGGAAATCGAGGATTTGAGGATCGGAGGAGAAAAACTCGCCAGGATTTTGGCTGTGCTTGCCAAGGAGTGTGTTGTCGGAAAAAACGCGTATGATTTGGATCAGCGCGCGCGCGCCCTCATGAAACAAGAAGGCGGCGTGCCGTCTTTCTTGCATTATCGTCCCGCGCCGGGACTCAAACCGTTTCCCGGGGCGATTTGCGTTTCCGTCAATGATGTGATTGTGCATGGTGTTCCTTCGCGCAACCTTGTATTCAGGCAAGGGGATTTGGTGACCATCGACGGAGGGTTTGTATGGCGCGGATTGTATACCGATGCTGCCCTGACCGTAATTTTGGGCGCTGTGCCGCGCAAAACTCAGAAACTCGTGTCCGTAACCAAGGAAGCGTTGCGTCGGGCGATTCGCGCATGCGTTCCGGGCAATGCGATCGGAGATATCGGCCAGGCAGTCAGCGCATATGTGTACCAGGAGGGGTTTTCCATTCCCGAGGAGTTGGGCGGACACGGAGTCGGACGCGGCGTGCACGAAGACCCGTTCATTTCGAACATCGGGTATCCCGGGCAAGGACAAAAGATCGTTGCGGGCATGGTACTCGCGATCGAACCCATGGTGTGCGTCGGTTCCGGAGAGGTGATGCAGCGCCAAGACGGAAGTTTCGCGACGCTGGACGGATCGTTGTCTGCGCATTTCGAGCATACGGTTTTTGTGACTGATAAAAAGCCGATTATTCTCACGCAGGCATAATATGAAAATCATTGGGATTGATTACGGAACAAAGCATATCGGCACTGCGGTCGGGGATACCAAAACCGGCGTCGCCGTAAAGCTGCGGGACCTTGAAGTTTCGTCGCAGGACGACGCGAAGAAGAAATTAGTCGCCCTGCTCGGGTCTGAAGAAGCGGAATGCGTGGTGTTTGGCTTGCCCCAGACGTTTTTGTTCGAGGAAACTGAAATGTCCGCCCAAATCAGGGAATTCGGAGTCGCGGTCGCCGATGCCGCCGGTATCCGGCTTGGGTTTATGAATGAGGTGCTTTCATCCGACCTTTCTAAGCGTATGACGGGAAAAGAAGTGAAAGATCATTCGTCGAGCGCTGTCATCATATTGCAGGATTATTTGAATAAAGCGGTTGAGCATGGCCAAGGATAGCGTCTTTTTATCCATTATCATTCCTGCGTACAACGAAGAGCGCAAGATTGTTGAGACGATTAAGTCGGTTGCTTCGTATTGCGCCCGCCTGGGCCGCGCATGGGAAATTATCGTAGTCAACGACGGATCCCACGATAAAACCGCAACATTGGTGAGGCAGACGGGCCGCACAATATCGATCGTATTCATAGACAACAATGACAATAAAGGCAAGGGAGCCGCGGTCAACCAGGGCATGCGCATCGCGAGAGGGGAAATCGCATTATTCATGGATGCGGATGGCGCGACCAAAATCCAGGAAGCGGACAAGATGCTTCCGCTTTTTGAACAAGGCATGGACATAGTCATCGGTTCTCGACGCATGCCTGGCGCGCGCATCGTGAAAAAACAACCTTGGGTGCGGGAAATCGGCGGCATGGTATTCGGGTGGACCGTGTATGCCTTGTTCGGGTTGCCGTTCACGGATACGCAGGCGGGATTCAAGGCATTTTCCAAGGAAGCGCGTGAACTCATATTCAATGCGCAACAAACGTTCGCATGGGCATTCGATGTAGAGCTTTTGGTGCTTGCGCGCAGATTCGGCCTGCGCATGGCGGAAGTTCCGATTGTTTGGGAGGATCAGCGCGAGTCGCGTGTCAAGCCGTTGGGCATGTTCAAAGCGTTTTTGGATTTGGCGCGGCTCAAGTTGTTGTATCGTTGAGGTTTTCGCAAATGGTATACTGATAACATCATGCATCGATACGTCGTATTCAATTGGAAACTGAACCCTCCGTCTCGTGACGAAGCGGATAAGCTTATGCAGGCGGCGGTCAAAGCTTCGCAGGGCGTGCAGCAGACAACGGTCGTGGCCTGCCCCCCGTTTCAGTATCTGTTTCGGTTTGCCGACACCATGAACAAATCGGTACGCATGGGATTGGGTGCGCAAAACTGTTTTTGGGAGGATGCAGGTGCCTATACCGGAGCCATTTCTCCGCTTGCGCTTAAGCAGGCCGGCGTTTCGTATGTCATTTTGGGTCACTCCGAACGGCCGCAAACCGGGGAAACGGATGAAATGGTTTCCAAAAAAATCATCAAAGCGTTGGAATCCGGGCTAACGCCTATTATTTGCTTCGGCGAAGATCTGGAAACGCACGAAAAAGGATCCCACGCGGTTGAAAAATTTCTGACTGGACAGCTTGAAGCGCGCCTGGGAAAACTCACCTTGTTGCCTTTGCATCAGCGTATGCGCGTGATTATTACCTATGAACCGATTTGGGCAATCAGCGGCCACAGCGGTAATGTTGCCGATGCGCCGTCGGATTCGCGTGATCGCATTGGTTGGATGAAGACCGCGATTCAACGCATCTGCAATTTGGAACAGCCGCTTGAAATCCTGTATGGCGGTTCAGTCAACGCGAGAAACGTCGAGGCGTTCTGCCAGGAACCGATTATCGACGGTTTCTTGGTTGGGCATGCGTCGCTCAATCCCGCGGAAGTGCGCACGATCATCGAAACCGCCGAAGCGCACTGATTTCTTTCGTAATTAATATTTTTATCATATGCAAAACGAAACGTTCAAAAAAATATTGTTTGTCTGCCTCGCGCTTTTGGCGCTTTCGGGGGCGGCTTATGCGGGCGTCATGGCGTATCAAGCGGTTTTGGGCCAGCCCGCGACCATCAGCGTATCCGGTCAGGGCAAAGTGAAATACACGCCCGATATCGCGGACGTGGATGTTTCTTTGATTTCCAAGGGCGTTGATCCAGCGAAGGTTCAGCAGGATAATGACGCAAAAATGACCCAGATCGTATCGTATTTGAAGGGCCAGGGCATCAAGGATGAGGATATCAAAACAACTTCGTACAGTTTATATCCTGAATACCAGCAAGGCCCGAACGTGACCAACACATCGGTTATTGTCGGTTACACACTGAACCAGGGCGTTGAGTTCCGTGCCAGGGATATTTCCAAAGTCGGAACCATTGTCGGCGGTTTGAGCCAGGCAGGAGCGAATTCGGTCGGCGGCATCAGTTTTTCTTTGAGTGACGAGAAGCTGGAAGCGCTGACTGTGCAGGCAAAACAGCAGGGAATTCAAAAGGCAGAAGCGGAACTCGCTTCCATGAAATCAGCGCTCGGTTTCCGTTCGGCAAAGCTGGTAAGCGTTGGCACGTCGGTTATGTATCCGCAGCCATATCAGGCCTCGTATAAAACATTGGGTATGGGAGGCGCCGATGCGTCAAGCGTTCCTGCGCCGATCCAGGCAGGTACCGGCGAAGTCACGGTCCCGGTGTCCATGACCTACGAGATTCGTTAACCCGATGCGCGCTATGGCGGCTTTGCACGTACTTCCGAACCAGTCGTATTTCAAAAACAAGCGCGTATTGATTCGTGTTGATTGGAACGTTTCCTTTGACGGAAAGAAAATCCGCGATCAGTTCCGTATTGAGCGTTCGCTTGCAACGATCAGATACGTTGCAAAAACCGCGCGCTCAGTGTTTGTGGTAAGCCACCTGGGCAGTCCCAAAGTCGGAGACACGAAGCCGTCACTTGCACCGGTGGCCCAGGTCGCATCGCGCATGCTCAAAAAGCGCGTGTACTTCCTGCAGGGCCCGCTTGATGAAATCAAGACATCGTTTGCCGCGGTCCCCGAGCATGGCATCGCGTGCATGGAAAATATCAGGTTCTATGCCGGAGAAAAAGAAAACAGCCTTGCCTTGGCAAAAGCACTCGCATCAATGGTTGATGTTGTAATCGATGACGCATTCGCCGAGGCGCATCGTTCTGTTGCTTCGACCGTGGGCATTACGAAATTCTTACCGCATTTTGCAGGATTTCTGATGCAAGATGAAATTGCGCATCTTGACGCGCTTAAGACAAAGCAAAAGCGTTTGTTTGTAGTGGTGCTTGGCGGGGCAAAGCTTGAAACAAAACTGCCGTTGGTGCAAAAATTCCTGAAAGAGGCTGATGCCGTGTTGTTGGGCGGAGGTATTGCCAATACGTTTCTGGCTGCAGGAGGGCTTAAGGTCGGATCGTCGCTCTATGAAAAGCAATTCATGAAACAGGCCAAGACTATGCTTGATGAGGATGCCCTGTTCGTGCCTATTGATTTTCTGGTTGCTTCGTCGGTCAATGCGAAAAAAGCGGTTATCATGGCAGGCGATGTGGGCCCTAAGGATAGGATTTTGGATATCGGTCCCCAGACCAGGGAGCTTTATGCGCAAATTCTCAAGCGCGCAAAAACCGTTTTTTGGAACGGCCCTATGGGCTATGCGGAAAATCCGGTATTCGCAAAAGGAACAAAAGCGGTTGTCGCGGAACTGAAGAAAAACAAAAAAGCCATCACG
>JAKALE010000028.1 GCA_021813305.1 bacterium | reverse complement strand
AATATAAGGAATCTTCTCAAGGGGAGAAGAACAGATCTTTGCTATTATTCAACAGCCGCGACATTGATCGCGGCTGTTTTCGTTGTGTTTGGTATACTTACCTGGTATGTTATTCGATTCCCATTGTCATTTGCAGTTTTTGAAACCTGCCAAGCAGCAGGACGTGCTGCGTGCCATTGAGGCGCAGGATATGCGCGTGATGTGCGTGGGGACAAACCAATCTGACTGGCAGCAGGTGTTGTCTTTGGCGCGAACGTATTCAAAGCATGTGTTTTGCGCTTTGGGGTTATATCCGACAGAACAGAACAAAGATACTAGTGAACTGGAATCGTTGGTTTCGCAGGGTATCGTGAAAGCGATCGGCGAAACCGGTTTGGAATATTTTCACGAAAAAGACCCTGTCAAACGTGAGGAGCAAAAAACATTGTTTGAAAACCACATTATTTTGGCGCAGAAGTTCAACAAGCCGCTGATCGTACATGCACGCGATTCGTATCAGGACACATTCGACATTTTGTGCGGGTATTCTGGTATACGGTTCGTGATGCACAGTTTTCTGGGTTCGCCGGAGTTTTTGGAAAAATTCCTTAGCATCGGCGGGTTTATCTCATTCAATTCGATTGTGCTTTTGACCGGCGAGTATGACGAGACGATCAGGCAGACACCGCCGGAACGGCTTTTGGTTGAGACTGATTCGCCGTTTATAAGGAATAATACGCCCTTGGATGTCGCGAATGTTGTGGGGAAAATCGCAAAAATCAAAGGGATGGCGTATGATGAGGTGAATAGGATTACGTATGCAAACGCAAACGCATTTTTTGGACTTGATCAGTGAGGCGGCCGCAAAAGCGAAACGCGTGCTGATTGTCGGACACAAAGGCCCTGATTTCGATTCCGCGGGGTCGTGTTTTGGTTTGTCCATGGCGTTGGAGCAAATGGGCAAGCAAACCATGACGTATGTCGGAGACATGCCGGCAAAGCTCAGGCATGCGTTCGGTGTTGCGGACGCGAACGTCGAGTCCGAGGGTATCGTGTCATTCGGCCCTGATTTGGTTATTTTGCTCGATTACGGCGCGGTGCGCATGCTCAACAAGCGCATCGTGGAATTTCTTGAAGAGAAAAAGCCGTTCGTTGTTTCCATTGATCACCATGCGTTCGAAGATCAGTTCGGAGACGTGGTATGGGTGGATGCGGATAAGTCATCAGCTTCGGAAATGGTGTTCGACCTGCTTGAATACATGGGGCAGACGATCAATCCGCAGATCGGGTACTGCCTGCTGGTCGGAATACTGTCGGATACAGGAGGGTTTGTCTATGACGTGCATTCCGAGCGCCTGCTTTCCAAGATTCAGAATCTCAACGTGTCAGGAAGGGAATTCTCCCTTGCGTTCAAGGTCGTGCGTTCCTGGGACAGTCTGGAACAGTTTCTGCTGCTTGGAAAAATTTCCGCGCGACTTAAGATCGACGAGGATCTGGGATTTGCGTACGTGATTATACGCAAGAACGGCGAATTGTCCGGCTTGCGGTCGTTTCTCGCCAATCAGATGCTGTTCATCGACAGTCTGAAGTGCATTCTGGTTTTGCAACGCATGGCGGACGGCGGATACCGGGGGAGCTTGCGCAGTTCCGCGCTCGAAAGCTCCATCGACGTGGCCTCAATCGCAGGCCAGTTCGTGGGCGGCGGACACGCCAATTCCGCAGCATTCAATTCCCGCTTGTCTAGTGTTAAAATTATCGAAACGGTGAGGCGGCTCATCAGGGAACAGCAAAAAGAAACGAAATCATGAAAGGATACGATTTTTCAAAAATAGAGCGCGTCTGGCAGAAAAAATGGGCAAGCCAGAAACATGCGCAATGGAAAGCGAGCAATGCCAAAGCGGGCAAGCATTTTTTCATTCTGGACATGTTTCCGTATCCGTCGGGCGAAGGCCTGCATGTGGGCCATCTCGAGGGGTATACGGCGACCGACATTTATTCGCGCTATTTGCGCATGAACGGCTACAACGTGCTTCATCCTATGGGATGGGATGCATTCGGTTTGCCTGCGGAAAATTACGCCATTGCGCACAAGGTGCATCCCGAGGACGCGACCAAGAAGAACATCAAACGTTTCAAGGCCCAGATGATGGCAGCAGGGCTGTCCTACGACTGGTCGCGTGAGCTTTCGACCGCGGATCCCGAGTATTACAAGTGGACGCAGTGGATGTTCGTTCAAATGTTTCGTGAAGGATTGGCATATAAATCGGAAAAACCCATCAACTGGTGCCCGTCATGCAAGACAACGCTTGCCAACGAGGACCTGGAAGGCGGGAGATGCGAGCGGTGCAAATCGCTGGTGGAGCGCAGGCTCATGCGCGAATGGATGATCCGCATCACCCAGTACGCCGATCGGCTGTTGGACGATTTGAAACTTTTGGAGTGGCCGGAGAGCGTGAAAGAAATGCAGCGGAATTGGATCGGCAGATCCGAGGGATATGAATTCGATTTCCGCATTGAGCATCACAGCGAGCCGTTGCGTGTGTTTACGACGCGATTGGATACCCTGTACGGCGTGACGTTTGTGGTATTGGCTCCGGAGCATCCGCTTGTTGATGTCATCACCACGCCCGAACAGCGGGAAAAGGTGCGCCATTACGTGCGTACAGTGACCAATAAGACCGATCTTGACCGCGAGGCGCAAAAAGAGAAAACCGGCGTGTTTACCGGCGCATACGTTGTACATCCGGCAACCAAGGAACGCATCCCTGTCTGGATTGCCGAATACGTCATGATGAACTACGGCACCGGTGCGGTCATGGGCGTGCCTGCGCACGATGAGCGCGATTTCGAGTTTGCGGAAAAATTCGGCTTGTCCGTGATTGAGGTTGTGTCTGAGCAAGGCGTGGCGCACGGGAAGCTGGATCATGCATATGTTGCAAAGGGAACGCTTATTAACTCGGGGCCATTCGATCGTCTGTCGGCAGCCGAAGCTGCGGACAAGATCGCACAGTTTGTCGGCGCGCACAAGGCAGTGAAATATCGATTGGAAGACTGGGAATTCGCGCGCCAACGCTATTGGGGTGAACCGTTTCCATTGGTGTATTGCGACGCATGCGCCAAGCGGGTCGAGGCGGGTGAACTTACCTGTAAAGGCAAGGCATATTCCAAGGGAGAACTCATGAATCCGGGTTGGATCGCGGTTCCCGAATCCGGGCTGCCCGTAAAACTTCCCAAGGTGAAATCCTATGCGCCGACCGGCACGGGCGAATCGCCGCTTGCCAACATGAAGGATTGGGTGAAAACAACATGCCCGAAATGCAAGGGTCCTGCACGCAGGGAGACCGACACTATGCCGCAATGGGCAGGATCGTGCTGGTATTATTTCGGATTTGCGCTCGGAGCACAGAAGTTGAAGCTCAAAGCAAAGCAATCAGCTGCATTTTGGGACAAAAAAGTTTTGAAATACTGGCTGCCGGTCAATTTCTACGTTGGCGGCGTTGAGCATGCGACGCGCCATCTTATCTATGCCCGGTTCTGGCACAAATTTCTGTACGATATCGGCGTGATGCCGAATCTCGAACCGTTCGCACGGCTTGTGAACCAGGGCCTTATTCTTGGTCCTGACGGCGAGAAGATGTCAAAATCGCGGGGCAATGTTATTAATCCGGACGAAGTATTCGCCAAGTACGGCGCGGATACGCTGCGTATGTATGAAATGTTCATGGGGCCCCTGGAGGCGTCCAAGCCATGGGATACCCAGGGCATTATCGGCATCCATCGGTTTTTGAATCGCGTATACGCGCTGGCAGGCGACGCGTTTGGCAAACCGGCAAAACAAAAAGCAAAGCGCGTCCCGCAAAAACCCGATGCTCAGGCGAAAGTCCGCGTTGAACGCATGCTTCATGCAACCGTTAAAAAAGTCGGCGAAGACATTTTGGCGTTGCGATTCAACACGGCCATTTCCGCACTCATGGAATTGCAAAACGCGATCACAGATGCTGAGCATTACATGACGATGGCGGATTTGAAGAAAGTCATGCGGACATTCGCGTTGCTTGCATTTCCGTTTGCGCCTCACCTCGCGTCAGAACTGTGGTCTATGCAGGACAAAACGGGCATCGAGAAGCAGAAATGGCCTGCATACAGCAAAGCATTGATAGCGGAACGGAGTATTACGTATGCCGTGCAAGTGAACGGTAAATTGCGCGACACGCTTTCCATCGCGCCCACGGCCGACGAAGAAACCGTGGTAAAGAAGGCGAAAGCGCTCAAAAAAATCATCCCGTGGCTCGAAGGAAAGAAAATACGACATACGGTATTCGTGAAAGGCAAGATCGTAAACTTTGTGGTCTGATGAGAAAAACACAAGCCCGCGGGCTTGTGTTTTTGTATACCGAGGCAAACAAATCCGTGCATCCGAAACGAAAACAAAAAACAGTCGTGGTCATGGGCGGCGGTACCGGCACCTATACGGTGCTTTCCGCTTTGCGCGCGTTCCCGCAGTTGGACCTGAAGGCGATCATCGCCATGACCGATGACGGGGGATCCACGGGCGTGCTGCGCGATGAAATGGGTGTTCTGCCTCCGGGTGACATCAGGCAGTGTCTGGTTGCGCTTTCCGAAGCTCCAGAGAAGATCCGTGAGCTCATGAATTATCGATTCGAAAACGGAGGATTGCACGGGCACAGTTTCGGCAATCTGTTCTTGTCGGCGCTTGAAAAAGTAACCGGATCGTTCCAGGAAAGCGTTGATGAAATCTCGCGGATCATCAAGATCAAAGGCGAGATCATCCCGATCACGCTCGATAACGTGAAGTTGGAAATGACCTTGAAGAACGGCGCTGTGCTCAAGGGTGAACGGGTCATCACGCCTTCCGAGGTGATCCAGCCGATCGGCATTAAAAAATACGTGATCAAGCCCTTGGCGCACGCCAATCCCCGGGCGATCAAGGCTATTATGGCGGCGGACGCGGTCATTATCGGGCCGGGCAACCTGTATACGAGTATGATTCCTTTGGTGCTTGTGCCAGGTATTGCCAAAGCGCTCCGCCGCAGTCACGCCAAGAAAATTTTGATCGTCAATCTCATGGACAAATTCGGACAGACCGAGCGATTCACGCCCGAAGACTATATGCACGAATGTGAACGATTCGCGGGCATGGAATTGTTCGATATTGTGGTGTGTAACCAGCAATCGCCGTCAGGGAAACAGCTTGAGCGGTATTTCCGTAGGGAAAAATCGCATCCAGTCATGCTTCGCGGCGCCGCGCATCAGGTAATCGACAACCGTGTGTTTCTCGGCGGATCATTTCTCGATCACCGACTTGGTGTGCAAAAGAAATCGGATAATCTGATTGCGCGCAATTTGATCCGGCACGA
>JAKALE010000027.1 GCA_021813305.1 bacterium | reverse complement strand
AACGCGCATAACCGCATGGTTTGCCTTGCCTTGCTGTGCAGGTTCTTTCACTGAAATAGAAAAATGCGCCTCGTCAAGCTGCGCGACCGATTGTTGTTTCGCGTTCGGCTTTACCGAAACGAAAATTTTCATGTCAGCGAAGCAGGAATTTGTCCACGAAAAACAGAATCATGCCCAAGCCCGCCATGATCGCGGATATAATCCAAAAACGCATGGTCACGCGCGGCTCCGGCCAACCCTTTGCCTCAAAATGATGATGGATGGGCGCGGAAATAAAAATCTTCTGTCTGAAGAATTTCTTTGACGTAAGTTGGATTGCATCGGAAAGTCCCTCGGCGACAAGAATGAAGCCGAACAACGGCAATAAGAGCGCAGTATTGGTCAGAAGCGCGATAACCGCGATGACGACTCCCAATGACATGGCACCCGTGTCTCCCATAAAAAACCGCGCAGGATAAATATTGAACCACAAAAACGCGATGAGCGCGCCGATAATGCATCCGGTAAACACCATCAAATCGAACTTGCCTTCGGCGAAGGCCACTACCGACAAGCACGAGAGCGCCACTAATGCGACGCCTTCGGCAAGCCCATCCAAGCCGTTCGTTAAGTCAAGCGCGAACGATGTCGCCATAACTACGCAGATGAAAAACAATGCATAGGGCAGCACACCGACCGTAACATCGCCCAAAAACGGAATGTGAAGCACGTCCCACTGAAGTTTGACCGCAAACCACCATGCCCCGATGAGCGCAACCCCGAAAAACAGCAGCAAGCGTTGCTTCATCGTAAACCCGTTTTTCCCCCATAGCTTGAGAATTCCCACGATATCGTCGGCAGCGCCAACCAAAGCGGCAAGCACCATGAGCGCCAAGGGAAGCCAGGTCTGTGATCGGTTCATGAAGGAAAGTTGGCCCCAGAACCCGTCGAAGAGGTGCGCAAACAAAGCGAACACGGCCGAAAGTAAAACAACCGTACCCCAGATCATAATGCCCGCCATGACCGGCGTGCCTTCCTTTTGCGCATGCATCTGGTTGAAAATCGGCGTGCCCTCCTTGGCAATATGCTTACGACTGTTCAGTTTTGTAATCAAAGATTCGACCGGAATCACCAGCACCATCCCGGTCGCGAATGACGCGAGTACGACGACGACGAACCGGACGATTTGCGCGAATTCAGACACGATAGAAAAACGTCAATTGCTTGGATTCAGTGTATCAGACATGGCATGCGAATACCACGACAAAATCGCGCTCGTATCGCCGAACCGATCAGGCGAGCTCAGCACAATGCTCACGAATTTTCCCTTCTGCGTTTCGAATACCACGAGCAAACTGCCGCCGACTTCTGGCGTGTAGCCGGTCTTTGATCCGATAATGCCAGGAATCTGGTTCAAGATGACATTCGTATTGTTCAGCTCGAATACCCTTCCTTGCTCGGTCACCATAGTCAGGTGCGCATACCGGGAAAAAGAAAACAGGTCGGGATAATTGGTCTCGATGTAGCGCGCCAGGATCGCCATATCGGAAACGCTCGACACGTCATGTTCCAAACCGACTGGGTCTTCATACGAAGTATGGGTCATGCCCAAAGCGGCCGCGGTTTGGTTCATGCGGGACACAAAAACCGGAATGCCGCCATGGAACACAGTCCTGGCAACTGCTTTTGCCATGGCATTGTCAGAGGAAATAAGCAGGAAATGGAACGCCTCGTCGAGCGTAAAGCGGTCCCCGACGCGCAGCTGTTTATTGACCGAATCAACATCGAGATCTTCGGGCTGGATCGTAATAACCGTGCTTGAAGCGGCATATTCGCGCGCAAGCAGCGAAGTCATAAGCTTGGTCAAGGAAGCAATGCCTTCGGACGCATCAGGATTTTGCGCCCACAGCGTCTGGCGCGTAGTCATATTGACCAGGCCCGCCCCCAACGCTTGCACCACCGGGTCGGGAATCTGCTGGGGCGACGGCGTCGGAGATTGAGGGTCGTACACGTGGGCAAGCCACGGCAAATACGTCGACAAAGGCCCGGTTCCCTGGTCCTGGAATGGCGCGGCGCTGCGGGGAATATATGGCGGCGAAGCCATAAGATTATTGGCAATGAAACGCGCGCCGGACCAAAGAAGCAGCGCGCTCGCAAGCAATACGACCAAAACGACGATGCGCATGGCCCTATTCGCTTACGCTTGAAGCGATAATCGATTCGGCCGACTGTTGCTCCTGGGTTTTGGTGTCCTCAACCAACGTTTCGAATTTTTTGCTCAGCGCTTCAAAATCGGGCAATTGGTCGGCTCCCGTGATGCCCAGAAGTTGCAACAAGGCAAGGGATGGTTTGTACAAAAACACGTGATGGCCCTTCGCATCATGCTCACGCTCGATGAGCCCGCGCATCAAAAGATTCCTGATGATGAAGCTGGAATTGACCCCGCGGATCGCGTCGACGTCCGCGCGCGCAACCGGCGCGCGGTACAAGATAATACTGAGCGTTTCCAAACTCGCCCCTGACAACTCCTGCTCGAAATCCTGTTTGACCACGGTTTCGATCATGGCAAGATGATCCGGCTTGGTGCCCAGCTGCCACATGTCGTCGTGGCGGACAAGACACAGCCCCCTGCCGGGATTTATTTGATATTCCTGATCCATGACCGAAAGCGCCTCGCGCGTTTCCGCTTCGGAAATGCCCAACGCCCGGGCGAGCGCGGCGACGGACATGGCTTCGCCGTACGCGAATAAAAGCGATTCTATCTGCGCTTCATGCATTGTGCGTTGTGCCTCATCCATGGGGAGAAATCGGTTCGAGTTTGGTAACCTTGAGATCCGATTCGTTTTCGGATTGTTCTAACGATACCATTTTTTCTCGGAAAAGGAATAAAAGCGCCAGGAACGCGACGATCACGTCCATTTTCTTCTTCGAATTGCCCGCGAGATCGTGGAGCGAGGTTTGCGCATGCTGCCCGATGCGCCCGATGATGTCCTGAATTTTCTGCTCGATGCTCACGGCCCGCTCCATGACCTGTTGGTCCTTGGGTTTCACGAATTTTTCCCACACGCTAAGCGCGTTGGCAAAAAGCTTTTGCGCGTCATCGCGCGAAAAGCGTTCCGGAGGATAAAACAGCGTCGGCCTGCCTTGCCATAAATCCCGCACCGCAATGCCTACGCGCGCCTCGGCGCGGCCTTTGAGATATTTTGTCTTTTCCTTGTAACGCTGGTACTCGGCCAATGCGGTTTTGAGTGCCTGCACTTCCTGCTCCTCCTCTTGAGTCAAGGCAAGCGACGGAAGCAACGCTTTTGATTTGATCAACAAAAGCCGCGACGCAACGAGCATAAAATCAGCCAGATCCGCCATGGAATGGGTTTCCATGGTGCGTACCGCCTCGATGTATTGATCCGTCACCTGGGCGAGCGCAACATCGGTCACCGAGAGCCTGTTCTGTTCGATAAGCTGAACCAGAAGCTCAAGCGGCCCTTGGAATTTTTCAAGCTGCACGTCGAGCATGGCTTTGAAGCTCAAAAGCCTGACGCGCGACGAACATGGCGATATACATGTCCATTTGCGCGAACAGATCTTTGTACATGCGATGGCCTTCGCGCCGGTACTCGACCAAAGGATCGTGCTGCCCGTAAGAGCGCAACGATGCCGAATCGCGCAATCCCTCCATCGCGTCCAAATGATTCATCCAATACATATCGAACACGCGGAGCGTCGACATGCGGGCCCAGGACCAAAATTCTTTAGGATTCTCATGTGCGGCTTTTGCAACCATGTCCTTGAGCCAGCCCCCCGCTTCGGCCGTGATCAGACCGGAATCCCCCTGCTCGAATGTTTTTTCCAACGATTCGGGAACCTTGGCAAACGATCCGAACATCTGATCGCAATACGCCTTGGGATTTTCCTGCCCGAGTGCGTCCTGGGCGATGCGCGCCGCTTCGCCCTCAAGCTTCGCATTGACGAACGCGTGCATCGCCGCGTCGTCGGAAACCAAAATCTGCGCGCGCTCGCGGTAAAACGCATCGCGCTGCTTGTTCAAAACGTCGTCGTATTCAAGCACATGCTTGCGCATGTCGAAATACAAACCCTCCACTTTGGCCTGCGCGCTGTCCAACGCCCTGGTCACGAACGCATGGGATACTGCTTCGTCTTCCGGAAGTCCGAGACGCTCGAAATAGGGCTGGATTTTTTCCGATCCGAACACGCGCATGAGATCGTCTTCCAAGGAAACGTAAAACTGGCTCGATCCCGGATCACCCTGCCTGCCGGATCGGCCGCGCAGCTGATTGTCGATTCTGCGCGCTTCATGGCGCTCGGTGCCGATCACATGCACCCCTCCCAGAGCGCGAACTTCCTGGGCGCGCGGCTCTTCATACGGATTGCCGCCCAGAATGATATCCACGCCCCTGCCGGCCATGTTCGTCGCGATCGTGACGGCGCCCTTGGCTCCTGCCTGCGCGATGACCGCCGCTTCCTGCTCATGGTTTTTCGCGTTCAGGAGATGATGCTCAATTCCTTCGCGGGACAAAAGCTTGGACAGATACTCGTTTTTCTCGATAGAAATCGTTCCGATGAGCACGGGCTGGCCTTTTTCGTGGCGCTCCTTAACTTCGCGCACCAACGCTGCGAACTTTCCTTTCTCCGTTCGAAAAATCTTGTCGGGAAGATCAGTCCGCACCATGGGTTTGTGCGTCGGGATGGAAACCACGTCGAGTTTGTACACCGTATGAAATTCCTCGGACGATGTGCTTGCCGTTCCGGTCATGCCCGCAAGGCGCGGATACATGCGGAAATAATTCTGGATCGTGATAGTCGCATAGGTCCTGCTCTCTTCCTGGATCCTGACTCCTTCTTTTGCTTCCAAGGCCTGATGCAAGCCCCCGTTGTATCTGCGCCCGTTCATGAGCCTGCCAGTGAATTCATCCACGATCACGATTTCTCCGTTCTTCACCACATACTGCTTATCGCGTTGGAACAGGGCATGCGCCTTAAGCGCCTCCTCGAGGTGATGCACCAAAATGATATTGTTCTCCTCGTAGATGTTCCTGCCAAGAAGTTTGTTCAAATTTTCGATACCCGCTTCAGTCAGGCTGACTGCGTGTTTTTTCTCGTCAACCGTATAGTCGTCGGTCGCGCGCAACCGCGGCACAATACGCGCGAATTCCTTATAAAGCTTTCCCGCGTCCTCATCGGGAGCGGAAATGATAAGTGGCGTACGCGCTTCATCAATGAGAATGCTGTCTACCTCGTCGATGATCGCGAATGCGAACCCGCGCTGCACGCGGGAAGCGGGATCGTAGACGAGGTTGTCGCGCAGGTAATCGAAACCGAATTCGTTGTTCGTGCCATATACGATATCGCACCGGTACGCTTCAAGGCGTGATGCCGGACGGAGGTATTCATGCACGATTTTGAACCCGCCCAGTTCATCGCGCGCGGCATCCGCGGACGTCTTGCCGACCGAGACGGCATGTTCGCCAGTGAAGGCAGGGTCGTACACGTACGCCTGTTCGTGCACGAGGCACGCGACGGATAATCCCAGAGCGTGATAAATTTGGCCCATCCAAACCGCGTCGCGCTGGGCAAGATAATCGTTTACGGTCAC
>JAKALE010000026.1 GCA_021813305.1 bacterium | reverse complement strand
CACCGGCATCACGACCGACGTTGCACGCAGGTTTTTGGAGCATAAAAACAAAAAAGGTGGGCACTACACCGCAAGCCACCCGGTTTTGAAAATTGTGCGCACGGAATCATTCGCCACCCGGAGTATGGCGCTCAAGCGCGAAGTCACGATCAAAGCCATGAACGTTTCTGAAAAACATGCGCTTATCAAGAAAAAGAAGTGATACAATTGACGCAATGATACGCAGATCAAACGGATTTTCCGAAATCGCCATTGTCGGGATCGTATGCGCACTCATCCTCATCGCCAGCGGAGCGTGGTTTTTCGTGGCTCAAAAATACAGCGTTGCCCCGGCAAAGCTACAGGAAACTCCAACGCAGCTATCCCTTCAACCAGATCCAACACCTTCTTCAAAGGCTTCTCCGCTCGTATTACGAACCGCATCGCCAACTCCGGATGCGACGCCGTCGCCTCGCGCAAACCCGACTGCCCAACCGTCGCCGACCATCAAACCAAAAACACTGACATGGTCTCAGGATAGCGGCACGCGCATGGCATCGAGCAGCGCTCCGTATGTGATGAAACTCGCAGACGGAACATTCCGCATGTATTATTGGACCGAACAAGGGATCGTTTCCGCTCTGTCCCGCGACGGCATGCAATTCACTCAAGAACCCGGCGTTCGCATTACTCCTGATCAATCGAACGCATCCAGTACGGAATTTTTGGTCACGGATCCGAGCGTCATCGACTTGGGCAACGGAACATTCCGCATGTATTACACGGGCATGAACGGAACACTTGATCCTGCGTCCGCGCTACGGAACATTTTCTCAGCAGTTTCATCGGACGGCTTGCTGTTCACCAAAGAAGGCATCCGCATCGATTCACGTCAAAACGGCAACAATAATTGGGTTGCAATGCCCGAAGCAGTCAGACATTCCGACGGAACGGTCTACCTGTATTACGATTCGCACAACCCCAACGCCGGCGGCGGCATCATGGTCGCTTCATCCAAAGATGGATTGCAATTCAACGCGGGCGTACCTTTGGTCCAGTCAACCGGGCTTCTCATCGATCCCTCGGTCCTGCGCATGCCCAACGAAACCTATGTCATGCTCGCCGTATCCGTAGACAAATCCCTGCCGCCATACGCGGATCCGGGCATATATTATCTCGATTCAGGCGACGGGCTCGTGTTCCAGGATTTCACGCCGATCATGAAAGGCGGCAACATGTACGATCCGTCAGGCATCCAAATCGATCCAAACACCATCCGGATCTTCTATACGTACCTGGCACAAGGATCGTTGCCGGAAATCAGAAGTTTGACCGGAACAATTCAATAAAACAACATGCCTGAACCTCAACATCAATCCTTGGCATCAATCGCGCGAAACCTCATGCTTGACGTCGTGCCCTCGTATGCGAACAAGATTTTCTATTCCCTGGGGTTTTTGTCCATGACAAGCCTGGTCATGCTCGTCGCATCCGGCATGATCATGGTGTTCAAGGGCCCAACCTGGTGGCTTGCCGACTCGATCGGCGTGTTCGTGCGCAGTGCGCACCTGTGGTCGGCCCAGGCATTCATTTTGTTTATTTTTCTTCATCTTACGATCGTATTCCTGACCTCAGGGTACCGGCCTCCGCGGAGGCTAACGTGGGTCATCGGCACATGCATGCTGTTTTTGGCGCTTATGGAAGCGGAATTTGGATACGGCCTGCGCGGCGATTTTTCATCCCAGTGGCGCGCACTGCAGGCATCGGATTTATACAACGGCAGTGGTTTGGGACGATTCGTCAATAATCTGAATTATGCTCAAATTTACGGCATACACATCGTGCTTTTTCCGCTCATCATTCTCGGACTTTTGTTCGTGCATTATCTGTTGGTCAAAATGCGGGGGATTGCGAAACCGTTTAAAAAAGATGCGCGCTACGCAATGGTGCACGCCAACCATGCGGTTCTTTTTGGAAGGGGCATTGCGGTCGTGATCGCGATCCTGGTGCTTGCGCGATTGTTCCCGTCGCCGACCATCGCTCCGATAACTATTCAGGACATTGCCCGAGACGATCCCAGGCTTATGGCAGGCACGCTGATTGCGGAACTCGAACACACCTCCGGTACTGCGACCTATTTCGATTCCATCGATCCGTACACGTACGATACGGCCAGCATATACGTATTCGGCCCGCTGTCCCAGGAAGTTGTTTCCGGGAATCAAACAAATCCCTTGTCCGGTTTTTCCGCGCTTGACGCCAATGCGCAATCACAGGACATTACGGATGCGAAATCGTATTTCAAAGCGAATAACGCCCTTGACACCAAATCCCGAAATCCCGTAATTGCGGGCACGAGCATGCTCGTACGCATGGCGCAATCGGGGTTGTACGAATCCGCATTGCGCCAAACCAATCCTTTTGACCAAACATACGCATCCCGATTTCTGTCCGATACCGGAGTGCTTGACGCACAAGCACAAACGCTGGGCATTACCACGGATCAATACGGCATGCTCCGCGAAGAGCGGGGAATCGTGCCTCCGGGAGCATGGTGGCTTGCGCCGCTCGGCGTGCTTGACCACACCATACTTGCCAATGACCAGAATCAGGATCGCGACGGCGCCCTGATCCTGGGAAGCTGCATCTTGCTGCTTATCGCATTTCCGTATATTCCCGTGGTCAACAGAATCCCCGAATTCATAGGACTGGACCGATGGATCTGGAAAACAAAACAATAACGATTTCCGCGCGCGCGGCGCGCCTGTTTCTTCTGGAAAAACAATTCTTGCTTCCGGGACATACCTTATCCGGCACGCGAGGAGTAGAAACCGTACTGGAAACATTGCGCGCGGTCCAATACGACCCGCTCAATCCGTGCGGCAGGAACACCGATTTGGTGCTGCAAAGCAGAGTGCGCGGCATTCATCCTGACGCGTATTTCGATTGGTTGTATGCAAAACGCAAAGGCACGGAATATTACGACAAAGAATTATGCATCGTGCCGGTCGAAGATCTCTCTCTGTGCCGCGCCGTGCACTGGGAAAACGACGGATCCGCGACCGGCGCGTTTCTCAAAAAGCACAAGCAAGAACTCAACGGACTGCTCAAAAGAATCCGTTCCCAAGGACCGATTTCATCCCTTGACCTCATGGATTCGCGCAAGGCCGATATCTGGTGGGGACCCATGCATTGGGGCAAAAACGCGGTGGACAGCCTCTGGCGCGCGGGAAAACTCGTCATCGCATACCGCACGAACGGCAGAAAATATTACGATGTGCCCGAAAACGTGTACGGAAGAGCAGTGCGCATACCACGGAAACAATCGGAAGCGACGTTTCTACGGAGCATCGAGCGCAGATTGCGCGCAACGGGCATGCTGCCGGCTTCGGGCGCGGGAACCGGATGGCTCGGACTGAAAAACGGCGCGCTGCTTGGTGCGGGCATCAAAAAACTCATCAGGCGCGGCGTACTGTGCGAAATCCGCGTCCAAGGATGCCCCAAACCGTTCGTGGTCCGAAGCGAGGATCAGCGCCTCTTGGCAAATATGGAACATAAACACATTGCCGATGCTCCCATGGCATTCCTTGCGCCGCTCGACAATCTCTTGTGGGATCGGACCATGATTGAGCAATTATTCGGATTCAAATATCGATGGGAAGTGTACACGCCTAAGCACAAACGGACGCACGGATACTATGTCCTGCCGATCCTGTGCCAAGACATGTTCGTAGGGCGCATTGAACCCGCGCTCAGGGATACGACGCTTCTTATCAAAGGATTCTGGAAGGAACCCGGTGCGCGCTGGAATCCCGACTTGCGGAAAAAATTCCGCACGGCGCTTGCGCG
This sequence comes from bacterium, assembly GCA_021813305.1. The sequence goes on along the minus strand of JAKALE010000026.1, from coordinate 1,939 downwards.
TTTCCAACGCTATACGCGCGCCACGCGCGTTGTCTGGGAATGCGCACAACCGTAACGCGCGTATGGTATGATGCATATATGAAAACAACCACGGCGAATATCGTTTTGGTCGCACTCATTCTTGCAAGCATCGGGGCAAGCATCGTGCTTTATCCCGCGCTTCCCGAATCCATGACATCGCACTGGGGAATCCGGGGCGAACCGAACGGATTTATGTCCAGGTTTTGGGCCGCGTTTTTTGCGCCCATGCTTATGGCATTCATGTTCGGTTTGTTCCTCGTCCTGCCCACGATCGACCCGCTCAAGCATAATGTCGCTTCATTCCGCGGATCATACAACATCGTCGTGACCAGCATCATCGGATTCATCGCCGTGATCCATGCATACGTGCTTGCTTGGAACATGGGACTGCGCGCGCCGGTCATGTGGATCGTGATGCCGCTCATGTCGCTTCTGTTTTTCATTATCGGATCCGTGCTTCCCAAGACCAAACAGAACTGGTTCATGGGCATTCGCACGCCCTGGACCATGTCTTCGGAAGCCGTATGGCGAAAAACGCACGAGCACGCCGGCAAAGTGTTCCAATGGAGCGCCCTGGTCATGCTGCTTAGCGTGTTTTTCCCGCGCGGAGCGTTTGCTATCGTCATCGCCGTCGCACTCGGCTGCGCACTTTGGGTAACGTACTATTCGTACCTTGTATATACAAAATTGCAAAAACACTAGTAAGTATCATATGGCATATCAAACCATCGAAGAGGCTCCGGCATCCAAATTTCTTTTCTCGAACACCAGAATGTCTTGGTTCTGGTTCGTCGTCCGCCTGTACGTCGGATGGCAATGGCTTATGGCCGGATGGGAAAAGTTGCAGAGTTCATCCTGGGTCGGACAGGCGGCCGGGAACGCATTGCAGGGTTTTGTGCAAGGAGCATTGGGCAAAGCGCACGGCGCGCATCCTGATGTGCAAGCCTGGTACGCATATTTTCTCCAGCATGTCGTGCTGGTACATCCGCAACTTTGGTCGCACGCGGTCGCGTTCGGCGAATTCGCCGTCGGCATAGGGCTCATCGTCGGGGCGTTCACCGGTATCGCCGCGTTTTTCGGCATGTTCATGAATCTCAATTACTTGCTGGCCGGAACCGTGAGCGTCAACCCGGTTCTGTTCACGCTTTCCGTAGGATTGATCCTGGCATGGAAAATCGCAGGGTATTGGGGACTGGATCGCGTTCTTCTGCCGATGCTCGGCACGCCCTGGAAACCGGGGAATATTTTCAAACGCTGATACCGAACAAAAAGAATAGTGTGTGAGACAATTGCCTCTGAAAAATCGGCATAGATTCTCGCGCGCCTGTACCCTTGCCGTACCAGAATATTTGCTACAATACCAAACATTTGCGCGATCGCGTCGAAATCGTGCATCTCTACTAATCAAACCACATCACATGAAATCATCGTATTTTTTCATCGGTATCGTGGCGCTGGCGGTCATCGGCGGGGGATGGTATTTTCTCCATATGCATCCGAACGCGCCGGCGCTGCCTGAAGTTTCCCAACCTCAAGCAAATATGCCAGCGTCGTCTGCCCCTGTGCAAGGGCAAGCAGGCGTGACCCCGCTGAACACCAACCTTGGTTCGGTATCCGGAGTCGACTTAAGTTCACTGGGAACTGAAGCGAACCAATCCGCATCCTTGTCCTCGCAGGACGGGTCGCAGGATGCGCAAACTATGTCCGGGGACGGGCAGGCGATTACATCGTCGACCGACTCGGCGCAAAATCCATTGCCATGAAACGAACCATTCTTTTCTTTGGCCTGATACTCGCGCTTGCTGCAGCATCATTGGGCGGTTCGCAAACATTCGCTTTGGGCAACGCATCAAGCACCAAATCAGGGGCCGAGAATTATTGTTCCCGTTTCGGAACGCTTTCGCAAAAATACGAACAG
>JAKALE010000025.1 GCA_021813305.1 bacterium | reverse complement strand
GGAACCTTGTCGTCTTCTGGTTACTATTCGCGACGACAATAGGTTTTTCAAAGGTTTCGTTTTTCTATGTACGTGGGTTGGCATCGCGGGTATTTCTGATGCCATAACCCAAAACGCATCCTTTCTTTGGTTTGTTCTCTGGCTTGGAGTAGTTTTCTGTTTCGGCTGGGGGATCTATAACATTTTTGGACCAGGAAAGGGGAGACCGTCATTGTTTTATGTGGCGGTTTCCGTAGCAGCACGAAGCTGGTTTGTGCCGCTTAGCATGATTTGCGCAGGCATGTGGGCGTTTTCTGTTCCCCATGAGTATTGGTGGAAATATGCCTTGCTTGCCAGCGCGCATGGTATGGGAAGGATTGCGTTTGCGATTGTCCTCCAGTGGTCACAAAAAGACCACTGGAAAAAGGGAGGAGGATAAATACGGAATGAAAAGCACAGCGATAAAATCGCTGTGCTTTTACTTTTGTCGGGCTGCCGGGAATCGAACCCGGGCTACATGCACCCCATGCATGCGGACTACCATTATCCCACAGCCCGTGTATTTCAGTATCGGCTAAAACGGCGAAACTATCAAGGCGCAAAAACCGCTCCGGATCCGGAGCGGTTTTTGCGTTGCCTATTTGTCATCCTCGGTGAGCTTGAGTACGCGTTTTTCAATCTGCCATCCGACAACAAGAATGAACAGGATAATGCCGGTTGCGATGAATGCGATTTCGTACATGCCAAGCCCTACGGTTGCACCTACGGCTGCCGTGGTCCATACGCTTGCCGCCGTCGTGAGCCCGCGTACTTTTTCGTCATGAAAAATGATGATGCCTGCGCCCAGGAATCCAAGGCCGGTGACGAGCGATGCAATGATTGAAACCGGATTGATCGCCTGCCCGGGGAACGCAACGGTAAGGATGTCGTTTCCCAATGCGACGTAAAGCGTGCATCCAAGGGAAATCAGCGCGAACGTGCGCAAGCCGGCCTCTTTGTGGGACGATTTCCGTTCAAGGCCAATAAACATGCCAAGGCATGCCGCAGTGATGAGCTTGAGTGCGATGGAACCGAGGTTCGGCTCGAATAGCACGTTCATGAGAATGGATTATTTTGCCTTTCCGGCAGTCTTTTTTGTTTGGCGCACGGGATTTTTCGACGCTTTGCGGATGCACTGGGTGCAAGCGCGCACGCGCTTGCCGGTCGATAACGTGAACCACTGCAGATTTGGATATACTCTGCGTTTTTGCGTGGGGTTGTAGTGGCCGATCAGAAGAATCCGCTTTCCGGCCATGATCGGTTTTTTGCCACAAATGGTGCACACTGCTGACATAGAAAAGAATCGATTAGTGGTTCCAGTATACGTTTAAACCGATAAATAATCAAGGCGTGCGGTTGCGTTCACGCCAAAACGCATAGTATGATGGGATATGGTTACGTTTTTCTACCTTTTGGTCCTGATCTTTTCCGTAGTGATCCACGAGGTTTCCCACGGCTATGCAGCTAAGGCGCTTGGGGACAACACGGCCGAAGAAATGGGCAGGCTCACGCTCAACCCGATCAGTCATATCGATCCGGTCGGGTCGATCCTCGTTCCGCTGTTTTTGTACGTCAGTTCCAGGCTTTTGAACACCCCGCTGTTTCTGTTCGGCTGGGCAAATCCCGTACCGTACAATCCGTACCGCCTGAAAAACCAGAAAACCGGTCCTGCCATTGTTGCCGCGGCGGGTCCGTTCTCTAATTTGTTTCTGGCGGCAGCATTCGGCCTGGCGATCAGATTCGGCGTTGCCCAGATTGCCTCCGGCCTGGGAGCTTTGTTTTTTATCATCGTGTCCGTGAATGTCATGCTTGCGGTGTTCAATTGCGTCCCGATTCCGCCCATGGACGGATCGAAAATTCTGTTTGGCATCATGCCGTATCGATGGCGCGTTGTCGAAGAATTTCTGTCGCGCAACAGCATGGTGCTGTTCTTGGCCTTTTTGTTTTTCGGATTCCAGCTGATCATGCCGGTTGTTTCCGGATTGGTGTGGTTGTTTACCGGCATCGCGTTCTGAATGCATTCGTATCTCCTTGATAAGGATTGACTTTTAAGAGCGTTTTTGCTATCTTTATGGAGCATTATGCCTACTGTCCATCAGCTTATCAAGCGGGGCCGCACGACCTCGGCAAAGAAAACAAAAGCTCCTGCATTGCAGAAGTATTTCAATCCGGTGAAAAACCGCTATAAGGCGTCTTCTTCACCGTTCAAGCGCGGCGTGTGCCTCAAGGTCACGACTACGACTCCCAAGAAACCGAACTCCGCACTCCGCAAGATCGCGCGCGTGCGGCTCACCAACGGCATGGAAGTCACGGCGTACATTCCGGGCGAAGGGCACAACCTTCAGGAACACTCGGTGGTTGTCGTCCGCGGCGGCAGGGTCAAGGATCTTCCGGGCGTGCGCTATCATATCGTTCGCGGGAGGCTTGATGCGGCTGGCGTGGACAAGCGCCATCAGCAGCGTTCGAAGTACGGCGCGAAGAAAGCAAAGAAATAATCACTCTTATTGAATCCGTATGCGCAAGAAGGGAAATTACCGAAGACCTTACCCCCTGGACCCGGTGCATCAGCATCAGCTGGTCGGCGTGCTCATTAACCACGTCATGAAAGACGGCAAGAAGAGCGTTGCCCAGCGTATTGTCTATGGAGCGCTTTCGCAGATCGAGAAGGAAGCGAAGCAGGATCCCGTTTTGGTGCTCGAGGAAGCGATCAAGAATGTATCTCCGGTGCTCGAGGTGCGCTCGAAGCGTATCGGCGGAGCGAACTACCAGGTTCCGGTCGAAGTGCGCGGCGAACGCAAGCTTGCTTTGTCGTTGCGCTGGATTTTGGGCTCTGCCCGTTCCCAAAAGGGAAAATCCATGGCCCGAAAACTTGCCGATCAACTTCTGCAGGCTTCCCATAACGAAGGCCCAGCCGTGAAAAAACGCCAGGACGTGCAGCGCATGGCGGAAGCAAATAAAGCGTTTGCTCATTTCGCGTAACCGAGCGGCGATCCGAATTGACCCGGACTTCTTTTATCATCTATGGAACGTGAATATTCTCTGGAGCAGACGCGCGACATCGGCATTATCGCCCACATCGACGCAGGCAAGACAACCGTATCCGAGCGCATTTTGTTCTATACCGGCATTTCGCACAAGATCGGCGAAGTGCACGAGGGAGAGGCGGTCATGGACTGGATGGTGCAGGAGCGCGAGCGCGGCATCACCATCACGGCTGCGGCAACCACGTGTTTTTGGACTCAGACGTATTCGCCCGATTTCAAGGCGGGCAAGAAAAATTTTCGCATCAACCTGATCGATACACCGGGGCACATCGACTTTACGGTCGAGGTGCAGCGCTCGTTGCGCGTATTGGACGGCGCAGTCGTGGTATTCGACGGCGTGTCCGGTGTTGAGCCGCAATCCGAAACCGTGTGGCGCCAGGCGGACGGATACAAAGTGCCGCGCCTCTGCTTCATCAACAAGCTTGATCGGTTGGGTGCGAGTTTTGACAAGACCCTCGCGTCGATTCACGAGCGCCTGACTCCCAATGCGATTCCCGTGCATTTGAATATCGGGCTGGAAAGCCAGTTTGAGGGCGTGATTGATCTGATCCGCATGAAGGCGGTTAAATTCGCCGGCGAAAAGGGTGAACAGATTGTCGTCGAAGACGTGCCGGCTGATTTACTGGAGAAGGCCAAGCAGATGCGCCAGGCCATGATGGAAAAAGCCGCCGAACAGGACGATAAGCTTTTGGAAAAATATCTTGCCGGTACGGAGCTGACCGAGGATGAAATCCGCCACGGGCTCCGCAAGGGATGCCTGGCGTACAATTTGGTTCCGGTGCTCTGCGGGACCGCGCTTCGCAACAAGGGCGTGCAGCTTTTGCTTGATGCAATCGTCGATTTCCTTCCTTCACCCCTGGATCTTGCCCAAACCAAGCCGATCAAGGGAACTGATCCAAAAACAGGAACCGAAATCATCCGCCAGCCCAGCGACAGCGAACCGTTTACGGCGCTTGCGTTCAAGGTTGCGGCCGATCCGTTCGTGGGGACGCTGGTGTTCTTCCGTGTATACGCCGGAACTTTGAAAAAGGGCAGCTATGCATATAACGCGACCAAGGAAGAACAGGAGCGCGTGGGCCGCATTCTGCGCATGCATGCCAATCATCGCGAAGAAGTGGAGGAAGTGTTTGCCGGAGAAATTGCCGCATTGGTTGGAATGAAGAATACGTCAACCGGGGATACGTTGACCGATGCGCAATCGCCGATGCTGCTGGAAAAGCCAGTGTTTCCAGAGCCGGTTATTTCAATGAAAATCGAGCCCAAGACGAAAGCGGACCAGGAAAAAATGGGCGTGGTACTGCGCAAGTTGCAAGAAGAAGATCCGACGTTCCGCGTCAAGACCGACGAGGAAACAATGGAGGTCATTATTTCGGGAATGGGGGAATTGCATTTGGATGTTTTGGTCGACCGCATGCGCCGCGAATTCGGCGTGGAAGTCAACGTCGGCAGACCGCAGGTCGCGTATCGAGAAACCATCAAAAAAGCAGTGGAGCAGGAAGGCAAATTCATCCGCCAGTCCGGCGGTCGCGGCCAGTACGGCCATGTATGGTTGAAACTGGAACCGCAGGAACAAGGCAAGGGATATGAATTCGTCGATGCGATCAAGGGCGGCGTGATTCCGCAGTCGTTCATTCCCGCGGTGCAAAAAGGCGTGAAGGAAGCTCTGGATAAGGGTGTATTGGCTGGGTTTCCCATGGTTGATGTGAAGGTCACGCTTTACGACGGATCGTTCCACGAAGTGGATTCGTCCGAAGCTGCATTCAAGATCGCAGGATCGTTGGCATTGCAGGAAGTCGCGCGCAAGGCGGACCTCGTGTTGCTTGCACCGTTGATGAAAGTGGAAGTCATTGTTCCGGATAAGTTCCTGGGAGACGTGACGGGAGATTTGAGTTCCAAGCGTGCAAAGATTGAACGCATGGGCGAACGCATGAACCTGAAAGTCGTCGATGCATTCGTGCCGCTTGCGGAAATGTTCGGATATGCGACCAAGCTCCGTTCGATGACCGAAGGCCGCGGGACGTTCACCATGGAGTTCGACCATTATGAAGAAGTGCCGCGCCACATTGCCGATCAGGTCATTGCGGGAAGGAAAGGATAACCGATTCCTTTAAAGCATTGACTTTGCCCTTAAAATCCTTTATCATAGATCCACTATTGTTTGTACAAACTTAAACTAATCAACCACAGCTATGGCAACAGCAACATTCGAGCGGAAAAAACCGCACCTCAATGTCGGTACCATCGGTCACGTTGACCATGGAAAGACAACATTGACGTCGGCCATTACCAAGGTCCTGTCGTTGAAGGGCTTGGCCAAGGCGAAGGAATATGCGGAAATCGACAGCGCGCCGGAAGAAAAGGCACGCGGAGTCACGATTAACATCCATCACTCGGAATACGAATCGGATACGCGTCACTACGCGCACATCGACGCTCCGGGACACGCGGACTACATCAAGAACATGATCACGGGCGCAGCCCAGATGGATGGCGCGGTGTTGGTCGTGTCCGCTCCGGACGGTCCGATGCCCCAGACCCGCGAGCACATTTTGCTTGCGCATCAGGTCGGCGTTCCCCGCATCATCGTGTTCTTGAACAAAGTGGACATGGTGCAGGATGCCGAATTGGTTGATCTTGTGGAGCAGGAAGTCAGGGAACTTTTGAAGAAATACCAGTTCCCGGGAGACGAAGTGCCTGTTATCCGCGGGTCGGCGCTCAAGGCGACCGAAGCGAAGGATCTCAACGATCCGGCGGTTCAGCCGATCCTGAAGCTGGTGGAAACCATGGACAGCTATTTCCCCGAACCGGTTCGCGAAACCGAGAAGCCGTTTTTGATGCCAATCGAAGACATCTTCTCGATTGAAGGCCGCGGCACCGTGGTGACCGGCCGTATCGAGCGCGGAATCGTTAAGGTTAACGAGGAAGTCGAATTGG
>JAKALE010000024.1 GCA_021813305.1 bacterium | reverse complement strand
TCATGGACGCAAGTGTGCCGGTGAATACAAACGTCTTGTTCTTGAATTGTTCATTCGTCGGTTTCCGGACGCCGCCTTCAAGTATGAGCCCTGCCTGGTCCAGTTTTTTCACAAACGCCTCGTTGCGTTTGTCATGAAACCAATCAAACACGCTCTTGCTCACGGCGGGGCCGATGTCAGGCATGGCTTGCAACTGCTCAACGCTCAATCCGGCAAACGCACGGAACAGATTCATGAGAGTTTTGAACGTGCGTGCGTTCCCAATTGATTCGATCATCGCGCGCGCGTTCTCTTCTCCGATATGCCCGATGCCCAACGCATACAAAAGCCGCTCGGCGGAAACGCGTTTTTTGGATTCCAATTCTTCCGTCAGATTCGACGCTGATTTTTCACCGAACCGGTCCGAAGCCGCGATATCGCCTTGCTGAAGGAAAAACACGTCAGCGGCGTCCTGAATCAGTCCTTCGTCGGAAAACCGGTCGAGGATTTTCGGCCCCAAACCTTCGACATTGAGCGCAGCGCGGGAGAAGAAATGATACAGCTGCCTGCGGTTGCGCGCCGGGCAATGCTGGTTGGAACATTTGAACAGTTGCCCGTCCTGGATCACCGGCGAACCGTCGACCGGGCACTCCTTGGGCGGAACAATCTTTTTTTCCTTGCCCGTGCGCAGCTTGGACAACACGGCCGTAATCTGCGGAATAACGTCCCCTGCACGCGATACGACCACTGTATCGCCGACGCGCAGTCCGAGCTTTTCAATCTGATCGAAGTTATGCAGCGTGGCGTGAGTGATCGTGATGCCCGTGACCTGCACCGGGCGGAGCACGGCAACCGGCGTGAGATTGCCAGTCCTGCCGACCTGCACCACCACATCTTCCACCACGGTTGTCGATTCGATCGGTGCAAACTTATACGCAATGCCTGCACGGGGTGTCTTGCCGACCACGCCGGCCCTGTCCCAAAGCGCATTGTCATTGAGCAGTACTACCGTGCCGTCAATCTCGTACGGAAGTTCATCCCTGCGTTTTTCCCAATGATCGCGGAACAAGAACGCATCATGGAGGGTTGCGCACGCGGCGCAGTGAGGATTGATTTTGAATCCCAGTTGCTTGAGCAACGCATGTTTCTGTTCGTGCGTGGTGATACCCATACGCGCAAGCTCATCCGCAGAAAACGGAATTTCGTACGCGAACGAATCGAGATTGCGCGATGCGGTCACTCCGGGGTCGAGTTGGCGCAATGAACCTGCGGCAAGGTTGCGCGGATTGGCGAATGCTTTTTCTCCTTTTTTCTTTTGCTCTTTGTTGATGCGCAAAAGCTCTTGCTTGGTCACGAATACTTCGCCGCGTACAATGAACGGTTCTGGCAATGTCATTCCGTTGGGTGCGTCGTGCAGGCGCAACGGGATCGCTTGTATCGTTTTGAGATTTTGCGTCACGTCCTCGCCCACCGTCCCGTCTCCGCGCGTGGATCCTTGCGCCAACACGCCATGTTCGTACACAAGCTCGATCGCAAGCCCGTCAATCTTCAGTTCGCAATAAAACGGCTCCGGGCTGACGGTTGCGCCCTGGCGAATCAACACGCCCAAGTAATTTTCCAAGCGCTCAAGCCACTCGCGCATATCCTGCTGGGAGAACGCGTCATTGAACGACAGCATGCGGCTCTGATGGTATGCCTTTGGAAATTCCTTCTGCGCTGCGCCCGCAACCCGCTGAGTCGGCGAATCGGGCGTCACGAGGCCGGGAAACCGCTGCTCAAGATCGAACAATTCCTTCATCAATGATTCGCGCACACTGTCCGAAACCAAAGACTGGTTCAGCACATGGTACGCGTACCGGTATGTGTCGATTTCCTGGCGCAGCTTACGAATTCGTGCGCGCGCTTGATTTTCATTCATAGATTCTCCTTTTATTATACCCAGGGTCTTGCCACGCTTCCACAACCGCATGACCCTAAAACGCAGAAGGCGCCTCAAGAAAGGCGCCGTGCGGCATTGACCGGCACAACTTTAAAGCAGCCTTATGTCGATGCCTGCTTCGAAACGTCCAATACTTCCATTTCCAACGTCCGATCGCCTGCCTGGTACTGACGCCGTTCACCTGCCTTGCAACCAAGCAAAGCTTGGCCGATTGGACTCGTATTTGAAATCCTGCCTTTTTCCGGAGCGGCATCCTGCTGACTGGCCAAGGTGAAATCCCTGGTTGCCCCGCTTTGCATCCTGACTTTTACCGTATCCCCTACGGTTGCACCTCCTGTCTGAATCTGAGCTGCGACATTCGGACTCATAATGTATATAAAAAATTATTTTCAGGGATGATAAAACCCCGCTTAGACGGGGCTCAAAGAATAACAACGATTGACTGAATAAGCGGAAACAAATAAACCGATGATGTTTCCAGACCTAAAACTGAAACATGAAACTTCGTGTGCAATGTCATGTGCTTTTCATTATATCATAAAAATGCCTCTATTAAAGGGCTTTTTCTATCCCTGGGGATAGCATGGGGATAAATCGTGGTTTTTCGAAAATTGTTTCCCTCTAAAACAATCTAAAGAGAACGGAACCCTGCTAATATCCCTGAATCTCTATCAAGCGGGTCAAACGATCCGATGAGCTGGCATAAGGAGAAGACCCTGAACTGGTCACCTGTAAATCTTCGAATAACGACTGCGGAGTTTTCACCGTCAAGGCGCAACACCATGTATTATTGCCCATTTGCACGTCAGGCTCTGCCGAATTCTTGAAATATCGGAACAGGGAAAGTTCCACGCCCGAATCGGCGGCATAAAACGCTTTGACCGAATCCATGATCAAGCGGGCTTGACGCATATTTGATACAAACGAAACAGTCAAAAATAAAGCGATGGACAGGATTGCCGACAAAAGCATCACGGACAAAAGCATTAATTGCCCCCCTATCCACCGAAAACGAACGAAATGAAGTACGTAATGCATGGTTTTATTGTGTGATAATGCGGCGTTGAGTAATCGTCGTCTGCAGGGTAAACGACAAATCTCCCGCTCCTGAAAGATCGCCTTTGGGCACAATGGAAATCAAAAATGTGACGTGCGGCTGCTTCATTGTTCCAAAAGGAGAAACGATTGGCGTAAAGCGAGCCACGTTCAACCGGTTATCGGTAATTGAATACGCTTGAGCTGTTACTCCCCCTGAACGGCGCATGAGCTGTCCGTCCTGGACAAAATATGCAACTGGCGTGCCGGCCCTGTCCGTGAAATCGAACTCGGTCGGAGACGGTGCGGAAAAGTTCGTTCCTTCCTTGACTTCGCGCGAAATAAGCTCCATGGTATAACGCAATGTGTTCTGAGCATTCAGGAATCCTGCCGCAATGCGATAACTCCTGGAAATATTGATGAAAATAACGCTCGTAACAGACATGACCACAGTGAAAATAGTAAATGCCACGAGCATTTCGGGAATGGTGAATCCCGTGCGAAACTTCTTATTGGATGGAATGCTCTTGGCCATTGGTTTTTATTGGGTTGGCACGGAGAACCAGTCGTACAAATTATCTTCAACAGTCACGGTGCGCGCCGATCCCCGTTCGTTCCAATTCACGGTTGCATCTACGCGCAGATAGTTCTGAGACATTTTCGTGATCGTAATCTCGCGCACAAACGACGTGTCGGCGCCTTGCACATATTGATATCCGTACTGGCCATCGAATTTAAGCGGAAGTGTCGCACTTGTGTCGAATACCCCGGAATAATCTATACGGTACGTGCCATTGGAAAGCCCTGCGTCGAATGCACGCTGATTCAACCAATTTTCGTTACGATACACCGTCACCAATTCCACGCCTTCCTGAGCCAAGTAACTGGCTACCATGAAATCGCGCGCTTCGCGCAAATGACCCACACTGAAACTCACCAAGTACAGAATGTTGATAAACGCGATCACGATAATCGACAGCGCAATAAGCGCTTCGACCATGGTAAATCCCTTGAACCCAGGGCGCAGAGCGGAACCGTTCTGATTATTGGACGTTAATGCCTCCATATTTATTGATAGTAACGGTCTCGGACAGACTGCCGACCGACATAGTTATCTGCGCCTGTTCGGCGTCTGGAAAAAAATACACGCGAGGAGCAGGGCGAACAAAAACGATCGGGTTGGACGTCACGCTTTGAATCTGAATCGACGACGTGAGATTGCGCCTATATTCGGATAACGCATTCGCATCCGCAAACACGTATGAACTGGGATTGGAGCAATTGGCAGACGTCGCCGTCTGAATCGTATACGAACTGGTCGCGAACGAAAGCGCGTATCCGCACGGAATCGTACCTTGATATTCGCGGGAAAAATAGGAAGTCTCCTGGATCCTCCTGACATCGTACACCAACACATCAACTGATCGGGATAGCCTCCCTTGAAGATCACCCGAACGGGAAAACGTCACGAGCATTGCTGACAAAAGGGCGAACACGCCCAGCACCACGAGCATTTCCACGATGGTTTGTCCTTTGAAGGCGCGCATGGCTATGACAACAACAATCCAGGAAACAATCCCAGATAAAGTGAAGTCAGTGTAACACCAAAGACCACGGTTGTCAGTGCACCGAGCATCAAAAACGGACCGAAGGGCACCAAACTCTTCATGGTTTTACGGCGCGCCGCAAGCAGCACCAAACTTGCGCCGGTACCAAGCACAAATGCGACGAATAGAACCATAAGCACATCGGGCCAACCAAATAAAATTCCGAATGCCAACGCGATGAGCACATCTCCGAACCCCATGCCTCTGCCGCGCGTCAGCACATACGCTCCTCCGATGAGTCCAAGCGCCCACGCACACCCCTCAAGAATCCGAACCCAGGAAAACACGCTCCCTCCAACCAAGTATGCCAGTGTCCCTGAAAACACAATGCTTCCAGACGGAAACGCGGGAACGGCATGTGCCATTAGGACATACACGCCATTCATTGCCGCAGCGGCGGCAATCAGGAAGTAGAGCGTGATGTTCGGGATTAAAAAGTACAGTGCGTCATAAAACGCGATGAGAATTCCCAAAGACGCGATAACCCACCAACCGACGATCAACCCCATGACCCATGACGCAGGCACAGCATCCGACCAGATGCTGTGCAACGGAAACCACGCGGCAAACCGCCACGCAATGAGCGTAAAGACCGATCCGGTGACCAGTTCGATCAAAAAAACGGATTTGGGGATTTTCGTCTTGCAGGATCGGCACACGCCGCGCTGGACCACAAAACTGAGTACTGGAATCAATTCGTACCACGCGAGAATTTTCGCGCAGGATGCGCACTGGGACCTTCCGGACAACGCTTTCCAGAATGATCGATGCTCGTGCTCATCCGGGACCATACGCGATAGGATCGCGCCCAAAAAGCTACCGATAGCCGAACCAAATATGAATGAAAAAACGTACAGCATACGCAAGGATCGAGCAAAAAACTAACGTCCTAGATACCAATGCAATAGGAAGGCGCGGTGCAACCAGGGGTCGCCACGCCGGGCGGCATATCCGTGTCGGTCAAATCATCGTGCAATGCCGGATTATTCTGGTCCTCAAGCACAGCCTTCAGCACATAATGAAGTCCGTCCGAACTCGCGACATACGTATATCCGTACGGGGAACGGTTCAATGGGTCAGTCGGGATCTTGGTCACGCCGACACCACTCAATGCGGTTTGCAATGATCCCCAATCGCTCACCATGGGATAAGACGCGTGGGCGTTGAAATACAATTCAAGAGCGTTCTGAATGTTGCGTAAATCGGCGATGCGGCGCGTATCCCTGCCCTGAGCCCTGACTCCTTGCAAGCCGACAAGGATCATGGAACTCAAAAGCCCGATGACCGTGATAACGACCAAAAGTTCGATAAGCGTGAATGCCCTGGATGTCTTCATGAAGATACAATAATTGCTTTTTTAGTATAGCACCGGGCGCGGACGCGCCTGCTTATGCACAGATTTTAGAAGCGCTGCGCAACCTGATAAATAGGAAGAATGATTGCCGCAATCAATCCACCGACCAGTACGCCCAGCGCGACGATCAATATAGGCTGGATGATTTCGGTCAGATTATTCACCATGGATTCGACTTCACGGTTGTAGAACAGGGCAATTT